>NZ_JBNHHB010000042.1:0-40391 GCF_059091905.1 Arthrobacter sp. Dra40 | reverse complement strand
GTCCCATTCCGAACCCGGAAGCTAAGGCCCACAGCGCCGATGGTACTGCACTCGGGAGGGTGTGGGAGAGTAGGTCACCGCCGGACATTCTTTACACAAGGGAAGGCCCCGCCAACGACGGCGGGGCCTTCCCCCGTTAACCCACCAACCACCCCAGCCATGCCCGCCGCCCCGGCCACCCCGGCCGCTGGACGGGCTAGACCGGACCGGACTTAGTCCGGCGACACAACGAAGCAGGCCCCGCCGGACACAAGTTAAGGCCATGGTCCCGGCTGCGCCCTGTCGCAAGCGTGGCCCGCGGGCGTAGCATGCACGTCATGGGGGACGACGAACTGCTCCGCCGCACGGCCGAACTTGCTGCGGACTATCTGCGGTCGCTGCCGGAACGACCGGTTAAGGCGGGAATGGACGTGGCCGAGCTGCGCCGGGAATTGGTGGGTGAACTGCCACAGCGGGGAGAGGACCCTCGGAAGGTCATTGAGCACCTGGCCGACGTCGGCGGGCGGGCTGCCGTGGCTATGGCAGGCCCGCGCTACTTCGGCTTCGTGATCGGCGGTGCCCAGCCCGCGGCCCTTGCCGCCGACTGGCTGACGTCCACGTGGGACCAGAACGCCGGACTGTATGTGGCCGGCCCGGCCGCTTCGGTGGTGGAAGAGGCAGTGGGGCAGTGGCTGCTAAACCTGTTTGGCCTGCCTCCGGACTGCGGATTTGGGCTGGTCACCGGCTGCCAGATGGCCCACTTCACCTGCCTGGCTGCGGCGCGGACGGCCGTACTGGAACGCGCCGGCTGGGACGTGGTCAGCGACGGGCTCTTCGGCGCACCGGAGACCGCCGTCGTTGTTGGAGAAGAAGCCCACAGTACCGTCCTGACGGCCTTGCAGTACTTGGGCCTGGGGCGCCGCCGTGTCCACCTGGTGGACACGGACGAGCAGGGCCGGATCACGCTGGAATCACTCGACGCAGTGCTGGGGCGGATCCCCGAGGGGCTGCCGCTGATCGTGAACCTGCAGGCCGGCAACGTGAACACCGGTTCCTTTGATCCACTCCGGGCCGCGGTCGAGCGGGTACGGCGACGGGACGGCGCCTGGGTGCATGTGGATGGCGCCTTCGGGCTGTGGGCCGCTGCGAGCCCGGAGCTACGGCACCTGCTGGACGGCGTGGAACTGGCCGATTCTTGGGCCACCGACGCGCACAAGTGGCTGAACGTCCCCTACGACTCCGGCATCGCCATTGTCCGCGACTCCGATGTGCACCAGCGCAGCATGACCCCGCCGCATGCGGCCTACCTGGAGTACGGGCAGGAGCGGGACGAGGTGGCCTGGGTGCCGGAGTTCTCCCGGCGCGCCCGCGGTTTCCCGGCCTACGCCGCGCTGCGTACCCTCGGCCGCGACGGGGTGGCAGACCTCGTGGGACGCTGCTGTTCGCTGGCCGCGCGGATGGCCGGGCAACTGGCCGGAGCCGCCGGCGTCCAGATTCTCAACGACGTGGTGCTCAACCAAGTGCTGGTCCGGTTCGTCCCGGAGGACGGTTCCGACCCGGATGAGTTCACCCGTGAAGTAGTCCACCGGGTACAGGAGGACGGGACGCTCTGGCTGTCCGGCACTACCTGGCACGGGCGGGCCGCGATGCGGATCAGCGTCAGCAACTGGTCCACCACCGAAGCGGATGCCGACCGGAGCGTGGAGGCCATCCTGCGCTGCGCCCGGTGACGCTGGCCGCGGAGCCGGGGACATGGCCGTTGTTCCGGTGGGGTCCGGTAGGCAGCCGTCGCGCCTGACCCGCAGCACCGCCGTCGTTCCGGTGGGACCCGGTAGGCGGACGTCGCGCCTGACCCGGCGCACCGCCGTCGTACTCTGAATGCAACGTTCCCACCTGCGCCGATGGAGTTGACCTTAGGTAGTCTGGAAGGACACACGCCGCCAGCAAGACGGGAGCGCATCATGAAGATCAGCGTCGGACAGCTCAACCCCAGCGGGGACATGTCGGAGAACCTCGCCGCGATGCGCTCCCTTGCGGAAGAGGCCAAGGCCGACGGCGCGGAACTGATCGTGTTGCCGGAAGAATCAATGTTCACCGTCCGGCACGTGCAGGGTGATTTGGCCGCTGCCGTGGAATCCAACTGGTCCGCCTTCGTGCAGCAGCTGTCCTTCATTGCCGCCGAGGTCGGCATCGCGATCATCGCCGGCGGCTACGAATCCAGCGGCGAGGAGCGACCGTACAACACGCTGGTGATCGTGGATTCCACCGGCCGGATTGTGGACACTTACCGCAAGCTGCACCTGTACGACGCGTTCTCCTACCAGGAGTCCAAGCGGATCAAGCCCGGCGACGGCGGCCTGAAGATCGTGCAGCTGGGGGAGCTGAACATCGGCGTGCTCACCTGCTACGACCTGCGCTTTCCCGAGCTGGCGCGGGCGCTGGCCTCGCAGGGCGCGGACCTGCTGTCCGTGCCGGCCGCCTGGTTCAAGGGCGACCACAAGATCGAGCACTGGGAAACGCTGCTGCGCGCCCGTGCCATCGAGAACACCTGCTGGGTGGCTGCGGCCGGGACCTCTAGCACCAACACCGTGGGTCATTCGGCGATCCTGGACCCGATGGGGATTCCGGTGGCCTACCTGGACGACGAGCCCCGCGGCGTGGTCACCGTCGACGTGACCCGTCGCCGGATCGACGAGGTGCGCGAGTTCCTGCCTGTGCTCAAGAACCGCCGCCTCGCCAGCACGGTGGAGATCGTCCCGGCTCACTAACGCCGCAACTCCTGGTCCGCCGGTGAGGTGCCGGCCAGGAATGCTGGCCGGCAGCCGGGGCCGTCACATGAAAAGAGTCCAGGCCCCGGTTTTCTCCGGGGCCTGGACTCTTACTGGTTGAGGCGGCTAATTATTTTCCGGTCCGGAAGGACCAATTGGTGGCTGACAGTCGGTTGCCGGAGGCATCCTTGATGCTGCTGCTCAGCCGGATTTTGTAGGTGGCCTTAGCCTTCAACTTGCTCGACGGATTCAGGGTCGCCGTCTTGGTGCGCGAGTTGTAGCTGACGTTGGCCGAAACAGTCTTGCCCTTGCTGTCGACCAGCTTGAAGCTGGAGCGGCTTACTCCCGAGACTGCTTCACTGAATTTCACCGAGACGTTGCTGCTCCGGTTGATCGACTTGGCTCCGGCGGCATGCGTCCGCTTGGATACCGTGGGCCGGCTTTCCGTCTTGAAGCTCCAACTGGTGGCTGTCAGGCGGTTGCCGTTGACGTCCGTGATGCCGTTGGTGAGCTTCACCGTGAAGCGGGTGCTGCTCGGCAGGATCGCCTTGGGATTCACCGTGACCGTGCGCTTCGCAGCGTCGTAGCTGACCGTCGCCGGTACCAGTTTGCCCGCGGAGGTCTTCAACGTCACCGTGCTGGCGCTGACGCCCTTGACCGGTTCGCTGAACTTCACCGCCAGGTTGCGGTTGGTGGCCACGTTGGTGCCGTTCACCGCCGGGGTCCGTCCGGCGATGCCCGGAGCGGCTTCGGTGGTGAAGTTCCAGGTGGTTGCCGTGAGGGCGTTGCCCTGCAGATCCCGGATGCCATTGGTCAACTGCACGGTGTAGGGGCGGTTGGTCAGCAGGTTGGCGTTCGGGTTGAGCGTGGCCGTCCGGGTAAATGCGTTGTAGCTCACTGCCGCAGGCACTGCCTGGCCGGCCGAGTCGGTGACCCGGAAGGTGTTGGCGGTGACTCCGGTGACCGTTTTGCTGAAGGTAGTGGTGATGTTGCTGTTGGTGGCTACGTTGGTGGCGTTCACTGCCGGAGTCCGTCCGGTGATGACCGGCGCGGCTTCGGTGGTGAAGTTCCAGGTGGTCGCCGGAAGGGCACCGCCCTGTGCATTCTGAATGCCATTGGTCAACGCCACGGTGTAGGTGGTGTTGGTCAGCAGGTTGGCATTCGGGTTGAGCGTAGCCGTCCTGGTAAAAGCGCTGTAGCTCACTGCCGCAGGCACTGCCTGGCCGGCCGAGTCGGTGACCCGGAAGGTGTTGGCGGTGACTCCGGTGACTGGTTCGCTGAAGGTAGTGGTGATATTGCTGTTGGTGGCCACGTTGGTGGCGTTCGCCGCCGGGGTCCGTCCGGTGATAACCGGTATGGCCTCGGCGGTGGTGAAATTCCACGTGGTCGCTGGAAGGGCACCGCCCTGCAGATTCCGGATGCCATTGGTCAACTCCACGGTGTAGGTGGTGTTGTTCAGCAGATTGGCATTCGGGTTGAGCGTGGCCGTCCGGGTGAAAAGATTGTAGCTCACTGCCGCAGCCACTGCCTGGCCGGCCGAGTCGGTGACCCGGAAGGTGTTGGCTGTGACTCCAGTGACAAATTCGCTGAAGGTAGCGGTGATGTTGCTGTTGACCGCCACGTTGGTGGCGTTCGCCGCCGGGGTGCGCCCAGTCACTGACGGAACCGGTCCGACAGTGGTGAACGTCCAGCTGGTAGCAGCGAGGGCGTTGCGTCCCGCGTCCCGGATTCCGTTGGTGAGCCGAACAGTGTAAACCCTGTTGAGCGCCAAGTTCGCCTGCGGGTCCAGCGTGGCCGTTCGGGTGGCCGGATCGTAGGTTACGGTGGCGGCGATCGGGGCTGTAGCTCCCGCGGCCGTCAAGGTTACCGTTGTGCCGGAGACCCCGGTAACGGCCTCGCTGAAGGTTGCCGTGATGTTGGTCCCCACCGGCACATTAGTAGCTCCGGGAGCCGGCGCGCGGTCCGTCACGGTGGGGGCTACCTTGTCCGTCAGATCAATGGTCTGATCCGTGAACCGGAGGCGCTCGACGTTGGTGATGGTGTCGGTGCCGTCGTCCCCGGTGCCGCGGACGTGGGCCACAGTTGTGACTCCATCGACGGTGGTGATGTCGTATTCATCGAATGCGCCGGAGAAGTTGGCGGTATCGATGTCCGTGGGAGCCGCACTGTTGAGGACTTCGCGCACGATGACAACGTTGCCCGGATCAATCTTGCCGGCCATGATGTCGGCCTGAATGTCCTTCAGCGTGGTGACTGACTTTATTTCCGTGCCTTGGGCGTCGCGGACGCTCAGCCGGACGTTCAGCCACTTGTCGCCATCGATGATGTCATCCGCGCCGTTGCCCCAGATCTGGTCGCTGCCGGAGCCGCCGATGATGATGTTGCCAGCGCCGAAATCGGAGGCGCCGGCGGGCAGCAGGTCGGCCAGGCCGGTGATCCGCTTGATCCCCTCAGCATCGAGCACATTGCTGAGGCCAGGCACGGCGACCTCGTTGTCCGGATCGGCCGGAGCGACGTCATCACCGCGCAGGACATCGTCCTTGTCCCAGCCGGAGAGGGCTTCGACCAGCAGGAACCGATCCTTGAGGGCGTTCGGGCCCTCCACGACGACCATGCGCATGTCGGAGTCGGCCGCTTCCACGGACCGTGCGTGGGTCACCCAGTCGAAGCCGTAGACGCCGTGGTTGCGTTCGATACCGGGACCGGCGACCATGATGTCGTCACCGCCCTCGGCGTCGTAGTCGTCCTCGCCGCTGTCGCCGATGAGGACGTCGTGGCCGGGATTGTTGATGTCGTCGAAGAACGGTGCGCCGCTATCGCCCTGGAGCAGGTCGTTGGCGTTGCCGCCTTCCTGCCAGTCATCGCCGCCTCCGCCGAATACCGTGTCCGGGCCGTTGCCGGCCATGACGAGGTCGTCGCCCTCGCCGGCAAACGTCTCGTTGCCGTTGAGCCCGCCGTTGGAGAAGTCGTCGCCGTCTCCGGACATGATGATGTCTAGTCCGGGGCCGGCGTCGATCGCATCGTTGCCTGGACCGCCCTTGAGCACGTCGTCTCCGTGGGAGTCGGTGATGCGGTCGTTGCCGGCACCGCCAAGGATGGTGTCTGCGCCGTCGTTGCCTTCGATGACGTCGTTGCCGCCGTTGCCCCAGACGGTGTCGTTGTCGACGCCGCCCCAGATCCGGTCGATCCCGTCTGCGCCGTCGACGTCGTCCTTGCCGTTGTAGGTCGCCTGCGCGTTGAGGCCCGGGCGGTCCACCGTGTTGGAGACTCGGTAGCGGATGGTGCCGTCGGCCATGCGGAGCAACAGTGCGGATTCGTCACAGGCAGAGGCAGGATCATCGGCCACGCTGTTTCCCGTGGTGCCCACAATGTTGCCCATCTCGAATTCGCAGTCCGCCACGCCGAAGACGTCGGCCTTCAGCGCCGAGGCGTCGGTGTTGCGCATGACCAGTTCGGCCATCGAGTTGCCCTCCAGCTGCGTGCGCAGGTTCAGGCCGGAGGTGCGGGACAGGTAGTAGAGCCGGTCGCCGTCCTGCAGGTCCGTCATTTCGCGTTCGAAAATGTAGTTGAAGGTGGAACCGAGCAACCCACCGAACAGGTTCTGGGCTTCAGCGAGGCCTCCCACCCAGAGATCAACCTTGTCCAGACCGGTCTTGGAAGCGGCGCCGTCGTTCGCCCAGGCGCCGTCGCTGTTGACGAAGTCATAGGCATCGGCCGGGGTTTCCGCTGCGGGGTCGGGGCTAATGTCGAAGAGCTTCTGTGCCGCCGCGCGCTTGGCATCGATGGTTGCGGCCCCGGTGATGCTGGGGTGCGTGCCATAGGCGGCCATGAAGTTGACCACCGAATCCGGATGCTTCAACGCCTGTCCGAAGTCCACCCAGCTGCTGTAGGGCTTGAGGGACGACTCGCTCGTTTTCTGGTAGAGGTCCTTGCGGAAGTTGTTCAGCGAGGGAACGCCGGTATCCCGACCGCGGGCGATGTTGAGCGTGGCCAGGTCGAGAGGCAGGCCGAGAACGTTGTTGCGCAGCGTGTCGGTCACGAACTCGTCGAGTTCGGCGCCCACCTGGTCCGTCATGCCCATCGCGATCGCACCGGCGGCCTGCTCCGGGGTCATCGTGTTTTCCCCGTTGGCGTAGTAGGCCGGTGGGTTGAGGAATGCATCCAGCAGCGGGATGCCAATGTCGGCGCCACTGTTGGTCTTCCGGTCTACCGTGTCCGTCAGCATGGAGTGGCCGAAACGGTAGGTCGCGTGTGCGAACTCGGCCTTGATCGCCGGGTTGATGGCCGTGTCGGACTGGGTGAAGACGTTGAACGGATTAATGCCGGGTTGGATCTTCCGCGCGAAGTCCTCAAAGACGATGTGCTGGTACTCCATCTCGGTGACGAACCGTGCGGCCTGGAAGAGACGCTCCCCGTTCCATTCACCATTTGGGAGCTTCCACTCGTTCAAATCCAGGTTCAGGGACGTCAGCAGGTCTTCCATGTAGGTAACCAGCCGGTTGTGCTCCGAGTGGAAGACCTGGTGGACGGCGGTGAGCCCAATGTTCTCATTGACGCGGCCGTCGCCGGCAATAAAGTGCGCGTTGAGCATTTCGTCGTCGTAAGTGCCTGCGTCCTGGCGGCCGGTAACGGGCGTGGTGACGTCATCTCCGTCGGGTGCCAATTTCGTGCCGCGGGAGTCGAACGGTGCCGCGTAGTGGGAGATGTCGTCCAGGAACGCAATCCCGATCCGCTGGACGTCTGCCGGCGGCGCCACGGGGCTCTCCAGGTTTCCTTCCACCAACTCTTCGTTCTGCGTGATGTACTGCGGCAGGCCGTTAGGCCCCCTCAGGAATCGCCCGTACTGGTCGGTGGCCAGCATCGGGATGTTCACGACGTCGGCGTCGGAGAGCTTCAGCCCGAGCATGGTCTCGGCCTGGGCCTTGATATCCGCCCAGGTAGCCATGCCGCCGGGGGCGCCCTCGGCCAATTCGCCGGTCGAGACCGGGTCACCGTTTTCGTTGAGCTCGTACTCCCGGAGGAAGACGTGGTGGGAGGGGTTCGAGGAGTAGGTCTGGCTCTGGTCAACCCACGGAGAGTCCGTGTTTGTGCCGTCCTGGATGTCGTCCTCCGTGCCGAGCTTACCGTCGGGGCCGGGCTGGTTCTCCGCCCGGTTGAGGACCATGAAGTTGGTCCGCGAGCCCGGTACATACAACGGATCGTCCGCGGCCAGGGGCATCATGACCATGTTCGACGTCTTCTTGGTGAAGTCGATGCCATGGTCGAAGAACTGGCCAAACAGGGCAAAGAAGCCGTTGTATGGCGGCGAGAGCCCGAAGTCCGTGGTGACATTCGGGATGTCGAGTGTCTCGCCTTCCGGCACGCACTCCAGGGGCTGGCCATCGGCGTCGCAGGGCACCGCCGTCGGACCGTCGTTAACCGTCCGGTGCGCCTTGCCGGCCGCAGCAATCGCGGCGGGATTGCTGGAGGTCTGGTCCACGATGACATTGCTGATGAAGCGGGGGTCGGTATCAGTCAGGTTGCCACTGACGGACTTGTAACTTTCGCCGTTTGTCGTGGTCCGCCACTCCGGCTCTGCCAGTCGCGGGAACGGGAGGCTAGCCTTCCCGTAGTGCCCCTGGTCGGGCACCAGGTTGTTATCGGAACCGTCCACAGTGCGCAGCCCGTAGGGCAGCAGCGGATTGGCTATCTGGTTGGGCCCGGAGCCTAGGAGCGGCTGGCCCGCTACGGGCTTACCCTCGGCATCTTCCTTGGTGGCGTGGTTCTCAGCAATCTTGATTTGTTTCAGGATGAACCTCATGTCCCCGGCATTGAGGGTCAGGCCCTGACCGACCGGCGCGGCCAGCGCCGCGGGGGCGAGGGCTGAGGGCAGCACGCCCGCACCCAGAACCAGCGCGGCCAAGCCGGCGGTCACCTTTTGGGGAAGGGATGGCTTCCCCCTTTGGGCACGTTCGGTGCCCCTCCTGTGTTTTGGATGGGCTGACTTCTTGAACATGATGACTCCCCTAGTCGAGTGATGTGTGGCTGGCCACAGCATCCGACGAGGACCTTGGGGAAATCCTTGAAAGCTTCTACTTCAGCGTCCCGGCAAGAAAAAGCCCGTCCCCTGCCACAGCTCTCCCATGTGAGGGCCGGGGACTAGGGACGGGCTTTTGCTGCCGGTGAAACCTTAGGCAAGCCGCTCTACGCGGTCAGTTGCCGCTTGGAGGAGATCACGCCGGTGTCGAAGCCGGCCAGGTGCAGGCCGCCGTGGAACCGGGCGTGCTCGATCTTTACGCAGCGGTCCATCACCACGTTCAGGCCGGCGGCCTCGGCCTTGGCCGCGACCTCCTCGTGCCAGGATCCCAGCTGCAGCCAGATGGTCTTGGCGCCGACGGCCAGCGTCTCCTCCAGCACGGTGGGCAGGTCATCGTGCTTGCGGAACACGTCCACCAGGTCCGGGACCTCGGGAAGGTCGGCCAGCGACTTGTAGACCGGCTGGCCCAAGATCTCCTTGGCCACCGGGTTCACGAAGTAGACCTTGTACGGCGAGCTGGACAGCAGGTAGGTGGCCACGAAGTAGCTGGCCCGGCTGGGCTTGTCCGAGGCGCCGACGATGGCGATCGACTTGGTGTTGCGCAGGATGTTCAGCCGTTCCGGTGCGGACGGGCCGATCCAGGTGCGTTCTGGTGTCGCGGTCACTTGGCGGCTCCTTCTTCGGCTTCGATCAGTTCTTCCACTGACTCGACCACACGGGTTCCCGGCTCCGTTCGCGCGGCGCGCGCGGCCGGGATCGTGCACGACTCGCCAGCGTAGGCGGGCGAGGCGAACTCGGAGGTGTCGAACGTATCGTCCTCATGGTCCCGGCTCGGGCCGTGCTCAGCGCCGGCCTGCTGCGAGAGAGCCAGGGCCTGGTCCAGGTCCCAGAGGATATCGTCCACGTCTTCCAGTCCCACAGAGATCCGGATCAGGTCCTCGGGCACGCCGGCGGCCACCAACTGGTCGGCGGTGAGCTGCTGGTGTGTGGTCGATCCCGGGTGCAGCACCAGGGTGCGGGCGTCGCCGATGTTGGCCAGGTGGCTGGCCAGCTGCAGCGATTCGATGAACTTCTGGCCGGCAACGCGGCCGCCCTTGACGCCGAAGCTGAAGACCGAGCCCACGCCCTTGGGCAGGTACTGCCGGCCGCGCTCGTAGTGCGGGTGCGCGGGCAGGCCGGCGTAGCTGACCCAGGAGACCCGCTCGTCGGCTTCCAGCCATTCGGCCACCTTGCGGGCGTTGGCCAGGTGCTCGTCCATCCGCTGCGCCAGCGTTTCCACGCCCTGCAGCAGCTGGAACGCGGACTGCGCGGACAGCGACGGTCCGATGTCGCGCAGCTGCTCGGAGCGGAGCTTGGTCAGGAAGCCGTACTCGCCGAAGTTGCCCCACCAGGACACATTGCCGTAGCTGGCCACCGGCTCGGTCATCTGCGGGAAATTGCCGTTGCCCCAGTTGAAACGCCCGGATTCGACGACGACGCCGCCCAGCGTGGTGCCGTGCCCGCCCAAAAACTTGGTAGCGGAGTGGATCACGATGTCCGCGCCGTGCTCGATCGGCCGGATCAGGTAGGGAGTGCTCAAGGTGGCGTCCACCACCAGGGGGAGGCCGGCGTCGTGCGCCACCGCGGCCAAACCCGCCAGGTCGGCGATGTCGCCGGACGGGTTCGCCACGATCTCGGTGTAGACGGCCTTGGTGTTCTCGCGGATGGCCGCGGCGAAGTCGGCCGGGTCGGTGGAGTCAACGAAGGTGGTCTCCACGCCGAACCGGCGCAGCGTCACGTCCAGCTGGGTGATGGTGCCGCCATAGAGCTTGGACGAGGCCACAATGTGGTCGCCCGCGCCGGCCAGCGCCGCGAAGGTGATGAACTCGGCGGCCATGCCGGAGGACGTGGCCACCGCGCCGATACCGCCCTCAAGCGAAGCGATGCGCTCCTCGAACGCGGCCACGGTGGGGTTGCCGATGCGGGAGTAGATGTTGCCGTACTTCTGCAGCGCGAAGAGGTTCGCGGCGTCGTCGGTGTCCTTGAACACGAACGACGTGCTCTGGTAGATCGGTACGGCCCGGGCGCCGTGCTCGGCGTCGGGCGTGCCGCCGGCGTGCAGGGCACGGGTGCGGAAACCGAATGTGCGTTCAGCCATCAGGCAGCTCCTTCAAAACTAAGGTTCCCGAGGCAATGACGGTCCTGGCGGCGCCCGAATGCGGGGCGCCATCCGGATCAAAGATTGCTTGCGCTCTCTCCATCGCTTCTGGCGGTAGCACCTTTCCGGTTGGCCGGATGGTTGCTGCGGTGTCAAAGAGCCAGATCTCTCAACCGCTCGGGATGGTCCCGTCCATTCTCGCAACTTCCGCCGCCGCCGCCAAAATTGTTGAGCCGCGTTGCGTGCCGCTTTGAATTCCCAGTACGACGACGGTGCGACCTGCCGGTGGTGGACCAAGCGAGCGCCAGCGAGCGCGTGGAGACCCAGGTGGAGACCCGCCTTCTGCGCAGACTTCCCGGCATAAGCGTGCACGGTTCCCGTAGATTGGGTTCCATGGCAGAGCTCACGGCGCTGCAGCGCCTCGCACAGGAACACGGCGTCGGCACTACCTTTCGGGGTTGGGACGGCGCAGAGAAAGCAGTCGGCCCGGCAACACTGGTGGCTGTCCTCACCGCGCTGGGGGTTCCCTGCAAGACCGACGACGATGTCACCGTCTCCCTCCGTGCCGCAGAACTAGCGCCGCTGCAGCGCACCCTGCCGCCCGCCGTCGTCGTCCGCCAAGGCGCCGCTACTGAGGTGCCGGTCAATGTGAGCGCGGGTTCCCGGCCCCGGGTCAGGATCCTGCTGGAGGACGGGTCCCGGCGCGACGTCGAGGTGGTCGCCGGCGGGCCGGCCGAGGCGGCGGGTGTTCCGCGTGACCGCTGGGCGGCGGCGGTGCCGGCAGACCTCCCGCTGGGCTGGCACACGCTCGAGGTGAGCGAGGCCGGAACCGGCGAGGATGTGCCGGGGCAGGCGCCCTCTTCGGCCGGAATGGGCAAGGCGCCGGACGGGTTGGCGCCGACCAGCCGGGCGGGCACCGATTCGGCCGGAACCGGCTTGGACGCATCCGGGTATCCCGCGGCAACCTCCGGCAGCCAGGCGCAGTGCGCGCTGGTGGTCACCCCGCAACGGCTCACCACCGCCGACCGGCTTCCCCGCACGTGGGGTCTGATGGCGCAGCTGTACTCCGTGCGCTCGCGGTCATCCTGGGGAGTTGGCGATCTCGACGACCTCGCCGTGCTGGCCGAAACGGCTGCCGCCAAGGGCGCCGGGTTCGTCCTGATCAACCCGCTGCACGCGGCACAGCCCAAGCCGCCGGTGGAGCCCTCGCCCTACCTGCCCGCCACACGCCGCTTCGTCAATCCGATTTACCTGCGGGTCGAGGACGTGCCCGAAGCCCGGGCCATCCCGCTGGACAACACTTTCCACGACGCGAACCTGGACGCCGGCATTTTGGACCGTGATCCCGTTTTTGCGGCCAAACTGCAGGCGCTGGAAGCGGTCTTCGCGGTGCCCCGGTCCGCGGAACGGCAGCAGCAGTTCGACGCCTTCCGCGCACAAGAAGGCGAGGGGTTGGAGCGCTTTGCCCTGTGGTGCGCGCTCGCCGAAACCCTTCCGGCGGGGGCTCCCGAGTGGGCGGATCCGGAGTTCATCGAATCGCAGCGCAGTGCGCTGAAGGACCGGATCGAGTTTCACCAGTGGCTGCAATGGCTGGGCGACGAGCAGCTTGAGGCCGCGCAGCGCCGAACCCTCGATGCGGGAATGAACCTCGGGATAGTGCATGACCTCGCGGTCGGTGTCCATCCCGCCGGCGCCGATGCCTGGGCGTTGCAGGACGTGCTGGCCGCCGGCATCTCGGTGGGCGCGCCGCCCGACATGTTTAACCAGCGGGGGCAGAACTGGTCCCAGCCCCCGTGGCATCCCGAACGCCTCGCGGAATCCGGCTATGCCGCCTACCGGGACATGCTGCGGACCATCCTGCGCCACGCCGGCGGAATCCGGGTGGACCACATCCTCGGGCTGTTCCGGCTGTGGTGGATCCCCGTCGGTGGCCCGCCCGGCGAAGGCGCCTACGTGTACTACGACCACGAGGCCCTGATCGGCATCCTGGCCCTCGAAGCCGAACGCGCCGGCGTCGTCGTCATCGGCGAGGACCTCGGCGTGTTCGAACCGGGGGTACAGGACTACCTGGCCGAGCGCGGCATCCTGGGCACCTCCATCCTGTGGTTCGAGTACGACGGCGCCACGCCCCGCCCGCCGGAGAGCTACCGCCGCGCCTGCCTCACCAGCGTCACCACCCACGACCTGCCGCCCACCGCCGGCTACCTTGCGGGCGAGCACGTGGACCTGCGCGACTCGCTGGGCCTGCTGAACCGGCCGGTGGAGGAGGAACGCACCCTGGACCAGGCCGCGCAGGAGTCGGTGCTTTCCCTGGTGCGCTCGCGGGTTCCGGCTGCTTCACAGCACGACGACGGCGCCGGCAGCTCCGGCGAGCAGCGCACCGTTGAGGCGCTGCACGCGTTCATCGCGCAGACCCCGTCGGTGCTGCTGGGGGTTGCCCTCACCGACGCCGTGGGGGAGCGGCGGACCCAGAACCAGCCGGGTACCGCGGACGAATACCCCAACTGGCGAATCCCGTTGGCCGGCCCCGATGGGGAAGCCGTCCTGCTGGATGACTTGGCGGACAACGAGCGGTTCGACTCGCTGGTGCGAGCGCTGCGGGAGCGGTAGGCGGGTTAACACGGGCACGGCTGAACGGGATCAGTTGTCCACGTTCAGCAGGAACTGTCCACGTCTTGGGACGGCGTCTGGCGCTGACTAGGACAAACGCAAAAGCTCCCCGCAAAACGTGGACAGCCCGGGGGCGTAGCCGGCGGAAACGCCTACCTCGCGGCGCGCGTCGTCACAGCCGGGCCAGCAGCGCCTCGCCGGTTTCGGCCCGCCGGTAGAACACCTCACGGCCGGAACGCATGGTGGCCGCCAGACCGCTCTCGGACATCACCTTCAAATGCTCGTTGACCGTCCCGGCGGCGAGGTCCAAGCAGCGGGCGAGCTGCGTCGTCGTCATCGGTACATCGAGTTGCGCGAGGATCTGCGCCCGGGTTTTGCCGAGCAGCCGGGCCACCGGGCTGTGCGTCGCCTCGCGGCTGGCCTCCCAGAGCCGGCCGACGCCGCGCGGTGCGTAGGTCAGCGTGGGCACGAACGGCCGGACGTTGAGCACCAACGTGTTGGGCCAGACGAACGCGTTCGGCACTAGCAGCAGCCCGCCGCCGGGCTCGGGGACGTCGTCGGCCTCGCAGCCGCGCATGATCTCGAGGCCGGTGGGCGTGGGGCGCACGCTGGGGTGCAGGCTCTTGAACACCTCGAGGATGCCGTCGCGCGACAGTTGGGCCAGGCGACTGTCGATGTCCGCCAGCAGTAGGGACCGCAGGCGCGGCCATACCGGCTCGACGGCGGTGCCCCAGTACCACTCGAGGGCGGCGGTGATGCGCGGGATGCCGGCGTCGATGTCCTCCGCGAGCCGCTGCAGTTCCTCGCGCGCGTAGTCGGCAGGGCTCTGACTGAGCAGGTGGGTGACGTCGCGCTGCCACACCTCCGGCGGCACGTCGGCGACGGCGGCGAGGCCCTCGGCGAACGTGCCTTGGTACTTGGGGGTGGGGGTGATGGAGTCAGCCAGGAAGCCTTTCGGCGGAACCAGCGCGGTGAGCAGGCGCAGGTGGTCGCGGGCTAGCGGATCGGCTGACTCGGCGATGCGCCGCTTAGTGTCCTCGATCCAGGGGCGGTGGATGGGTGTGCCCACCTGCAGGGCGCGCAGGCTGGCGACCGTCTCGCCCAGCGGTGCCGCCTCGAACCGGACCTTGGTCAGGTCCTCGCTGCTGAGCGTGATGTGCATGGGAACAGCGTAAGGTCGCCGGGTGCGCCAGTCGAGGATTCGGGCTGGACCGAATCTTGGGGACGGCTTGAGCTGGGCATCTTCCGCGCGCAGCGTCGGATTTATTCCCGATTCGGGTTCTGCCGAATCGTGGCTCTTGCCTGAACATGCGCGGAATCTGTAGCCATGACTACTTCAACGCAGACCCGTCACCACCTCGACGTCGCGGACCGGCGGCATGGCAGCCCGTCCTTAACCGCCTCATCCATCCATCCGTCCCCGGCAGCCGCTCGGCCGACCCCGCCAGAGCCGGCGCGCGAGCCTGCCCGCCCCGGTGCTATCGGTGGGATCCGGCCCGGGGTAATTGCCCTGTTCCACGCTCTAGTTGCAACTGCTCGCGGGCTCAGCGACTGGTGGCAAGCCGGCGCCGCCAGAGAGGCCATGATCGAGGAGCACCGCGACAAGGTTCGTTCGCAGATCCATCTCTTCGGCGGCCGGTACTGAAGGCAGTGCCCGGGCACCGGCTTGGCCCTTAGGGGCCCGGAGATTATGCACAGTTTCGGTGCGACACTGGCGCCCCCGAAAACAGCGGGTCATCCTCGGTCTCATGCAGACTCCAGAAATGATCGCCGATTACGTGGCGAAAAGAGGAGGCACTGCCTTCGTTAAGGATCTGCGGAGGGCGGGCATCGGACCAGACGCGCTCAAGCTGGCTATCTCGTCCGGTGCCGTGACGTCCCTTCGACGGGGGCTCGTAGGAACTGCCGATGCGGATGCGAACCTCCGCATCGCAATGACGGCTGGTGGGCTCATCACATGCGTCTCGGCCGCAAGGGAGCTCGGACTATGGACCGTAAAGGACCCGCCTCAATTGCATCTATGGACGGACCACGGCAAACAACCTGAGACCGTGATCAAGCACCGGGGCCGCCTAGTGGACGTTGGCAGGTGGGGTTACGTAGGAATCGAGGATTGTGTGTTGCACGCCATTCGCTGCCGTCCGCGCTTAGAAGCGCTGGTCATCGCAGAGTCGGCGGTGCGCTTAGGCCGAGTTTCAAAGGAAGAGCTTTTGGATCGCCTGCCGGGAACGCGAAACAGCTTGCGGCGGCAGTTGGTGCAGAGCATAGGCGATGACGCCGACTCGCCGTTGGAGGTTATTGCCCGGGACCTCTTCCGCGGCGCCGGACTTCACTTGGAAACTCAGGTGCGGATCCGGGGACTCGGTCGGGTCGACATGCTGGTGGAAGGCCGCCTCATCATTGAGCTGGACGGATTCGATTTTCACTGGGATCGCGCAACCTTCCTCAAAGACCGGCGACGGAACAATGCGGGTATGCTCAGCGGGCTGCCCACACTCCGATACGTCTACGAGGACTTGGTCTTCACGCCGGATCGCGTTGTCGCTGAGGTCCTGACCATGCTGCGGAGGTCGGCGTGACAGACCTGCCTGGTTCGCTCCCACGTATAGGACTAACCTCCCACGTTTCGGAAGGGTCACAACGCCCTGACTAGGCGAAACGCCGCGGGCCGCCTCTAAGACGTGGGAGCGAACGGATGGTGGCTGGAGGCGAACTACTACCGCGGCCGGCAGATGGCCTGGATCTCCGCGATGCACGGCTCGTTCTGCAGCGACGTGGTGTCGCCTAGCGTGGATCCCTCGAACAGCTGGGTCAGTAGCCGCCGCATGATCTTGCCGGAGCGGGTCTTGGGCACGTCCGGCACAAACACGACGTCCCGCGGCTTGGCGATCGGCCCGATCTGCGTGGCCACGTGGTCGCGCAAAGCCTTCACCGCGGCGGCCTGCTCGGCCGTCAACGCCGCACCCTCCGCCCCGATCAGAGACTTGTCCAGCGGCACCACAAACGCGGTGGCGGCGTGTCCGGTCTTGGCGTCGTACGTCGGGCAGACGCCGGCCTCCACCACAGCCGGATGCGAAACCAGCGCGGACTCGATCTCGATGGTGGACAGCCGGTGGCCCGAGATGTTGATGACGTCGTCGGTCCGGCCCAGGATCCAAGTGTCACCGTCCGCATCGAACCGGGCGCCGTCGCCGGCCAGGAACCAGCCCTGCGCCGCGTACTTCTCCCAGTAGGAGGTGAAGTAGCGTTCCGGGTTTCCCCACACGGTCCGGGCCATGGACGGCCCGGTCTTGGTGACCACAATGTTGCCCTGCTGATCGGCACCCACCCGGGCACCGCCGTCGTCCACAATGTCCGTAGTCAGCCCCGGCAAGGCGCGCTTGGCGCAGCCGGGCTTGAAGGAGGCATCGGTCTGTCGCGGCGAGAGGACGGTGGCGCCGGTTTCGGACTGCCACCAGGTATCCACCATGGGAATGCCCGACGACGGGTCGCCGGCAACCAGCGAATCGCGGCCCACCTGGCTCCGCAGCCAGCGCCACGCCTCCGGGTTCACCGCCTCGCCCACGGTGCCGGCCAGTCGGATGGAGCTCAGGTTGTACTCGGCGGGAATGCCGTCCGGGAACCAGCCCATCAGCGACCGGACCAGCGTGGGCGCGGTGTAGTAGTTGGTCACGCCGTAGCGCTCGATGACCTCGAAGTGCCGGCCGGGGTGCGGGGCATTCGGCACGCCCTCGTAGATCACCTGGCTGACGCCGTTGCTCAGCGGCCCGTAGATCTCGTAGGTGTGCGCGGTGACCCAGGCCAGGTCCGCGGTGCACCAGTGCACGTCGTCCGCGCGCGCGTCCGGGTCCGGGTTGCTGAACAGGTACGAGTGGCTGAACGAGGCCTGCGTCAGGTACCCGCCGGTGGTGTGGACCAGGCCCTTGGGCTGGCCGGTGGTGCCGGAGGTGTACATGATGAACAGCGGCGTCTCGGCGTCGAACGCCTCGGCCTGATGTACCCGCGGCTGCGACTCGACGACGTCGTGCCACCAGACGTCGCGGCCTTCCACCCAGTTGATGTCCCTATGGCCGGTCCGGTTGATCACCAGCACGTGCTCGATAGCGTTCTCGCCGGAGACGGCCTCGTCCGCGTTGGCCTTGACCGGGACGGCGGTGCCGCGGCGGTACTGGCCGTCGGTGGTGACCAGCAGTTTGGCGCGGGTGTCCTCCACCCGGAACTTCAGCGCCTCCGCGGAGAAGCCGCCGAACACCAGCGAATGCACCGCGCCGATCCGGGCGCACGCCAGCGTGATGACAATCGTTTCCACCAGCACCGGCAGGTAGATGACCACCCGGTCGCCCTTGCCGACGCCCAACGCCAGCAGCGCGTTGGCGGCCTGCGAAACCAGTTCCTGCAGCTCGCGGTAGGTCACCGTGCGCCGGTCGCCGGGCTCGCCCTCGAAGTGCAACGCCACCTTGTCGCCCAGCCCGGCCGCCACGTGCCGGTCGGCGCAGTTCACCGCGGCGTTCAGCGTGCCGCCGTCGAACCAGCGCAGCTCCGGGCCGCGGCGCGCCTCGGTATCCACCGGGGTGGCCGAATGCGCGGTGTGCCACGGCTCCGCCCACTGCAGCCGGGCGGCGGCGCGCTCCCAGAACGCAATCCGCTCGGCCTCGGTCTGCGGCTCCGGCCAGGCCGTGACCTGGTCGCGGTACGGCGCCGCGCCCTCTTCAAGCACGACGGCGGTGCCTCCGGCGGTGGTCCGGCCGGCGGCGGTTTCGGCTACTTCTATGCCCATCTCTTGACTGCCCATTTCTCCGCAACTCCCAGGAGCGCGTCGGTGATTTTGCCGATGATGGCCAGCAGGACGATGGCCAGCAGCAGCCGGTCGGTGCGGCCGTTGTTCTGTGAGTCCGTGAGCAGGAAGCCCAGACCCATGGAGGAAGCGATCAGTTCAGCCGCCACCAGGAACAGCCATGCCTGTGCCAGCGCCAGCCGCAGGCCGGAGAACACGGCGGGCACCACGGCCGGCAGCTGCACGGTGGTCAGCAGCTTGACGCCCTTGAGCCCGAACGCGCGGCCCGCCTCCACCAGGTTCTTGTCCACGTGGCGCAGCGCCAGCGAGACCGTGGTGAACACCGGGAAGAACGCGCCGATCAGGATCAGCGTGACCTTGGAGTCCTCGCCGATCTTCATCCACAGGATCAGCAGCGGCACCCACGCCAGCGACGGCACGGCACGCAGCGCGCCGATGGTGGGGGAGAGCAGCACATCGGCAACCCTGGACAGGCCGATCAGCGCGCCGAAGACCAGGCCTAGAGCGGCGCCGAAGGCGAAACCGAGCAGCACGCGCTGGGTGGAGATGGCCACGTGCTGGGCCAGTTCGCCGCGCTGGAGCAGGTCAACCGCGGCCTCGATGATCGCCCCCGGCGCCGGCAGTTGGACGGAGCTGAACAGCCCGGCCGAGGTGCTCAACTGCCACGCCGCCAGCACGGCGGCCGGCAGCAGCAGGCCCAGCAGCAGGCGCACCCAGCCGTTGCCCAGGACCCCGGCCGCGGAGCGACCGCCGGCCGGGCGCCGTTCCGGCGCGGGGCTGTCCTGGTGCGGCCGGCCTGCCTCTGCGGTCTTGAGGACGCCGGAGGCTTTGAGGCCTTCCTGGCTGGTGGCGTAAACGCTGTTGCCGGATGCGCCGGGGTTGCCGAGGTGCGTCATCAGGATTCCTTGATGGCCGACGGGTCGGCCTTCTTCACCAGCGAGTCGTCCAGCAGGGTGGCCAGGGCTTCGTCGATGTCGGCCTGACTCTTCACGTCACCGGTCTCGACGAACGCCGGGCCGACCTTCTCCAGCACGGCGCGCTGCTTCTCGCCCGGGGCCGCTTCAACGTCCAGGTTGCTGCGCTCGGCGATCACCTTGGTGGCGACCTCGAGGTCCAGGCCGGCGACGTCCGCGAGGATCTGAGCGGTTTCCTCCGGGTTTTCGGCGGCCCAGGCGCGGGCCTTCTCGTAGGCGTTCACCACGGCCTGGGCCAGCTCCGGCTCTTCCTGCAGGAAGGACTCGGTGGCGTTCAGGAAGCCGTAGGTGTTGAAGTCCAGGTTCCGGTAGAACAGCTCGGCGCCGTCCTTTTCGGCACCGGCCATGATCGGATCCAGGCCGGACCAGGCGTCCACCGAGCCCTGCTTCAGTGCGGTCAAACCGTCGGCGTGCTGCAGGTTCTCCACGGTGACGTCGTCGGCGGAGAGGCCGGCCTCTTCCAGCGACTGGAGCAGGAAGAAGTAGGGGTCGGTGCCCTTGGTGGCAGCCACGGACTTGCCCTTGAGGTCCTCGACGGAGTCGATGCCGGAGTCGGGCGGCGTGACCAGCGCGGCCCACTCCGGCTGCGAGTAGAGGCTGATGGTCTTGATCGGTGAACCGTTGGCGCGGGCCAGCAGCGCGGCGGAACCGGCGGTGGATCCGACGTCGACGGCGCCGGAGCGCAGTGCCTCGTTGGCCTTGTTGGAACCGGCCGACTGCAGCCAGTTCACCTCGACCCCGTCGTCGGCCAAGGTGGCCTCCAGCCAGCCCTTTTCCTTGATGATCAGGCTCAGCGGGTTGTAGGTGGCGAAGTCGATGTTGAGCACACCGTCGCCGGTGCCCTCGGCCGCGCTGGCGTCGGAATCTTCGCCCGCAACGCAGCCGGTCAGGGCCAGCGAAGCGGTGGCGGCGACGGCGGCCGCGGCCAGGATCGAGCGGCGGGAGAAGCGGCGGGCAATAGACATGGTGGTCCCTTCGAACGGTGCGCGGAACAGGAGTAGTTCCGCGGTCACGGGTGGATTTGGGCGCGGACCGCCCGGGAAGTGCTAAAGGTGTGAGGCGGCCTAATGGCCGTCGACGCCGAGGCTTTCGAGCAGCGAGCGGCGCATTCGGGCCAGCTCCACCGAACCGCGGTCCCGCGGGCGGCTGCCGGGAACGTCGACGGTGCGCACAATCGTGGCGCCGTCGTTGTCGCGGCCTTCCTCCTTGCCCAGCAGGATGATCCGGTCCGCCAGCTGCAGGGCTTCGTCCACATCATGGGTCACCAGCAGCACGGTGGTGGGTTCGGCCGCGTGGATGTCCAGCAGCAAATCCTGCATCTTGATCCGGGTCAGCGCGTCCAGCGCGCCGAACGGTTCGTCCAGCAGGAGTACCCCCGGGTTGCGGGCCAGAGCGCGGGCCAGCGAGGCCCGCTGCGCCATGCCGCCGGAGACTTCGCGCGGACGGTGCTTGGCGAAGGTGGCCAGGCCCACCAGTTCCAGCAGCCGGGCGACCTTGGACTTGCCCTGTTTGGCGCTGGAAGTCTTGGGCAGGCCGATGGCGACGTTGGCCTGCAGGGTATGCCACGGCAGCAGCCGCGGTTCCTGGAACGCGACGGCGCAGCGGGAATCGATGCCCTGGACCGGGGTGCCGTCGATGTCCACGCTGCCGACGCTGGGCGCGTCGAGGCCCGCGGTGGCGCGGAGCAAGGTGGACTTGCCGCAGCCGGACGGGCCCAGGATGGCCAGCACTTCGCCGGGGCGTACGTCGAAGTTCACGTCACGCAGCACCGTGTGGGCGTTTTCGCCGGTGCCGAAGGTGCGGTTCAGGCCGCGGAAGGAAACCGCCAGGGCGGAGCCGGGACCGGAAGCGGGTGCATCGGAAGCGGGAGCCGCGTGGCGGGACGACGACAGTACTGCAGTCATGGGATCACTCCATCGATCCTGGCAGTAGCACCCTACGGTTCAAGCCGTGCGTCCGGCTTCCGCCGGCCGTACCCGTGGCTTGTCACCTCGTTATCACCGGCAGTCTGGGATGGCTTCCGGTGACCAGGGTTGCTGCGGCGTCGTCGATCCAGGTCTCTCGGCCGCTCGGGATGGTCAAGACTAACTAAACGGCACTGCCCGTATCAGCAGCAAACGGCCCGTAATAAAGCGGCGTAACAAACCGCGGCACCAAGATCGGCCCGCGCCGGTTGCCGGAGCGGGTGATTTCGTAGACGCCGCTCGGTGCCGATGGCAGGATGGCCGCATGAAAATCAACCGTCAGATCATCGTGTTCGACGCCGCCGACCTGGACGCGGAGAGCAGCTTCTGGGCAGGCCTGCTGGACGGGACGGTCAAGGCCGAGGACGACTGGCATACCGTTTCCGTGGGCGGCGAGCCGCTGCTGGCGTTCCAGTTGGCGCCCGACCACACCCCGCCGGAATGGCCCGACGGCGCGCCGCAGCAGATCCATCTGGACCTTTACATAGATGACCTGGCCGAGGCCCATGAACTGGCAACGTCGCTCGGCGCCAAACTGCTGAAACCTGCCGACGACGCCGCGGCCGACTCGGGATTCCAGGTCTACGCGGACCCTGCCGGCCACCCGTTCTGCTTCTGCTGGGGCGCCGGGTAACCACTGACCGGGTCCCGCCCTCAGCTTCCGCCCTGCGGCTGTCAGGCGGGCGGATCCGCTGGAATCAGGACCGTGGAGAACAGTCGGCGGTGCCGGCCTTCGCCCGGGCCGTTGTCCACCGCCTGCTCTGCGGCCGCCCGGATGGCGGCGGTGAACTCCGCCAGTTCTTCGTCCGTCATCCAAAGCGCGGTCTGCCGGTAGCCGGCGCCGTCGCGGACGAAGTCTGGGTTTTCCCGCGCCGTGTACTGGTCGAAGGCCTCCAGCAGGCCGGCCGCGAACGCCATGAAACCGCGCCGGTGGTCCTCGGCCGTCATGGAGGCCAATTCGTCGTCGTTCACCGAACTCTTGGTGGCGTCCAGCCGATAGGTGCGTTCGGTGGTGCCGCGGACCGGCCGCTCGTGGGCCACCGCCAGTACGCCGGCCTTGGCCAGTGTGCCGATGTGCCGGTAGAGCGTTGCGGTGGGGATGTCCGGAAGTTCTGCAGAAATCTCCGCCGTGGTCAGTTCGCGGCCGCCCAGTAGCGACTGCACAATGCGCAGCCGAACCGGGTGCAGGATCAGTTCGGCGCTCGGTGAGGGGGACATAGCTCTACGTTCTCACAGTTGACATTGTTCGCACAACTGATAATAATGATTCTTGGCCGGCGCCGATGCCGGACTCGAACCGACTTACTGACGAGCAATAAACGATCCGGAGGGAGGCGCAATGGCGGCAATACGGGTAGGGAACAACGAGGTTCTGCTGGAGTTGGACCGGATGGAGAAAGTGGCTGGGCTGATCGGGAATCAGGCGTTCCCGCTGACGGCCGTGACCTCGGTGGAGGTACTGGCGGATGCTTTCGACGGCGTGCACGGGCTGCGTGCTCCCGGCCTGGCGATCCCGGGGCGGACGAGGATCGGAACCTGGCGCGGCCGCGGCAAGACCCTCGCCGTCGCCCGCCAGGGAACCCCGGCCGTCCAGTTGGACCTGTCCGGCCAGAAGTACGCCCGCGTGGTCGTCTCGCTGCCGGACGCCGAGGATGTCGCCGCGCAGGTCCGCGCCGCTGCGGGACTGCCTGCCGGGCAGCAGGTCACGGAGGAAGAGGTCCGCTTCTCCTCCGGGTCCATGAAGCTGGTCGGAACCTGGGCCAAGCCGTCCGGGACGGTCCGCGGCGCAGCGCTGATCCTGCCCGGCTCCGGTCCCGTTGACCGCAACGCCGACCACAAGCGGATGCCGCTGGGCATCAGCCGTGATCTGGCCCGCGAGCTGGCCGACCACGGCATCGCCTCGCTGCGCTACGACAAGCGAGGCACCGGCGCCTCGGACGGCAGTTTCCTAGCGGCCGGCTTCCGGCAGAACACCGACGACGCCGCTGCCGCCCTCCGCTGGATGGTCACCCAGAAGGCCGAGGGCCTGCCGGTGTTCCTGGTGGGCCACAGCGAAGGCGGCTACCATGCAGCTGCCGTTGCGGCCGAGCCCGGGAGCCGGCTGGATGGAACCGTGCTGCTCTCCACCTCGGCGCACACCGGCTTCGAGACAGGCCGGTGGCAGACGGCCCAGATCGGCGATTCACTGCCGGCATTCGTGCGTCTCCTGTTGAAAGTCCTGCGGAAGGATCTGGTCACGATCCAGGCCAAGTCGGTGGAGAAGATCCGGACCACCACCGAGGACGTGGTGCGGATGCAGGGGCGCAAGATGAACGCGCTCTGGCAGCGGGAGTTCATCGACTTCGACCCGGTGCCGTACCTGGAGCGCTTGCAGATGCCGGTGCTGGCCATCACCGGCGCCAAGGACGTGCAGGTAGACCCGGAGGACTTGGATGTCATCGCGGCCACCGTGCCCGGCCCGGTCACTACGCGGAAGATCGATGACCTCTCGCACCTGCTGCGTCGGGACCCGAAGGCCCCGACCCTGTCCGACTACAAGCGGCAGATCCGCGAGCCCGTGGACGCCGAACTGCTGGAGCTGGTGGGCAGTTGGGTGGCGGAGCACGCCGACAAGGCCGCCGCTTCCGGGCCATCCGACACCGAGCAGTTGGCCCGCTAACCCCGCCGGCCCACACCCCGGTCCGTCGGCCGGCGCCGACCCGCTGACCCACAACCATCCACTATTCCGATAACGCCCATAAACCGCGGTTTAAAGGCGTTATCTGATTCCTCGATGGGTCGCCGGCTGCGTGATTAGACGGCGAAGGTGCCGGTAGCGGGAACGGGAAGGTACCGGTAGCGGGAACCCATGGGTAGGGTGGCGCCATGGCACACCAGAATGATCCCGAAGTCGTCAGCCGCCTGCTGAGCACGCCCGGCCGCTGGGCCATCGTCGGCCTGTCCACCAACCCGCACCGGGTCGCCATGCGCATCTCCCGATACCTGATGGACCAGCTGGACATGGAGGTGGTCCCGGTCAACCTGCAGGGCGACGACGTCCACGGCCTGACCGGCTACCGAAAGCTTGCGGACATTCCGGGCCAGATCGACGTGGTGGACTGCTTCGTCAACTCCCAGAAGGTCGGCCCGGTGGTGGACCAGGCCATCGAGGTCGGCGCGAAGGCGGTCTGGCTACAGCTGGGCGTGGTCGACGAAGCCGCCGCGGAACGCGCCAAGGCCGCAGGGCTCGACGTCGTGATGGACACTTGCCCGGCCATCGAGGCCCCGCGCTTCGGCCTGTAAGCCGTCAGCGGCTCGCCGCCGTGCCCGCGGGCTGGCTAAAGGCCGTTACGTCATTACTCGTACATCGCGATGAAGCGGCCAACCACTCCGCCGGCCCGGAGCTTGTCGATGGCTCCCGGGATGTCGGCGTGCGTGATGTGGTTCATCGGCGGGTTCAGTTGGCCGGTCTTCATGAGTTCGTAGATGCCGGCCAAATCTTCCTTGGTGCCGGACTTCGAGCCCCTGATGGTGAGCTGGTTAATGATGATCGGGTAGGTGTTGATGGTCGATTCCAGTCGGCCCATGCCGACCTGGACCAGGGTGCCGAACTCGGCGAGGGTCTCAATGGCGGCCGACGTCGTAGTGCCGAAACCGGCGTAGTCGACGATCAGTTCCAAGTTCTTGTCCTTAAACTCCTCTATGGAGTCGGCGACGCCGGCCAGACCGATCTCGTCGGCCAATTTCTGCGTCTCGGGGTTGACCTCGGCCCCGTAGACCTCGGCGCCGGACAGTGCCGCGGAGCGCGCGCCGATGTAGCCAAGACCGCCGAGGCCGATGACGCCGACTTTCATGCCCTCCCTTGCCCCGCCGACAGCCATGATCGCGTGGTAGGCGGTCAGGCCGGCGTCGGTCGCCATCGCGCCGAGGTCGAAGGGCACTTCGTCGGGCAGGGCGACGAGGTTGTCATCGGTTGCGCGAAGCTTGGCGGCGAAACCCCCGTCCCACTTGCCGTAGCCGAGCGCGTCCCCGTCGGACATCACCGGAGACAGGCCCACCCGGTCGCCCATCTTCCAGTGGCTCATGCCTTCGCCCACCTCGCTGATCACCCCGGCGGACTCATGCCCCATGGTGCGGGGCAGCCCGTGCTGGAACAGCGCCATCCATCCCGGATCATCGAGCGTGGTGGCATCCGAGTGGCAGACACCGGACGCCTTGACGTCCACCACCACCTCGCCGGGGCCGGCGTGCGGCTCCTCCACCTCGTTGAGCTGCAGCGGCTTGTTCGTACCGGTAAATTGCCATGCCTTCATGATGCGAACCTCCCTGAGCGGCGGGACGGTTGACGCCCCGGACCGGCCGATATTGGCGGCGCAACTTCACCCTAGTCCCGTCGCGGAATGGCCTATAGGGGACCGCGGAAAAGGGCCCATCTCGGGCCGGAATTCATTCGGCCAAGCCCGGCGGCGCGGGGTGCCGGCGGGGCGGCTGCGATCCGGCGGAAGGCGAGGGACCGCCGTCGTCGTCATGAACGGCGGCTGTAACATTCGGCCGCGGAACGTCACGGCCCGTCACAAGCTTCACAGCGCCGGATCGCGCCCGGCAGACTTTTCCCCAAGATCAAGAGTCCCAACGACAAGCTCTGGCTGGTTGGGCGGCAACCCTCTTCCGTAGCGGGGTGCCCCAGATGAGGATCCGGCCGCGCACAGATCGGTGCCCGGCAAGTACGGCCCCCGCCAGGCTGCGTCGTCGACCGTGATGGTTGCTGCGCGACGCCGGCAGGCGGGAGCCCCTGCACGAGGAGGCGCCATGACCGCCGTCGTCATTGAAGAAAACCAGCAGACCCGCCGTTCCCCATGGACCGGACATGCCACCCGCGAAGAACTCGCCCACTGGCAGCAGATCGCCGAGGGCGTGGCCGCCGTGCTGAGCGCGGACGTGCTGGAGCGAGACCGCCGCAACGCGGACCCGCAGGCCGAAGTGGAGCTGCTGCGCAGTTCCGGCCTGTTCAACCTGATCATCCCCAGCGAGTGGGGCGGCGAGGGCGGCCACTGGGAAAGCGCGCTGCACGCCGTGCGCATCCTGGCCCGCACCGATGCCTCGATCGCGCAGATCCTCGCCTACCACTACGCCAACCTCGGCGCCGTGGTCTTCTACGGCGGCGCGCAGGTCCAGGAACGCCTGCTCCGCCGCTCGGCCCAGGGCCGCTGGTCCTGGGGCGACTCGGTCAACCCGGTGGATCCGAACCTGGAATTGGTTCCCGACGGCGACGGATACCGGCTGGACGGCGTCAAGCACTTCTCCACCGGAGCGTCCGTGGGCGACGCGATCCTGGTCAACGCCGCGATCACCTCCGGTCCGGATCAGGGCAAGTTCCTGGCCCTGGCCCTGGAACATGACCGGGCCGGAATCTCATTCCTCGGCGACTGGGACGCGTTGGGTCAGCGCCTCTCCGCGAGCGGCTCCGTGAAGTACGACGGCGTGCTGGTCACCTCCGCTGACATCATCGGCGAGGTGGGGGAGGAGCCTTTCTCCAGCCTGGTCACGCCGTACATCCAGCTGGCGTTCGGCAACGTCTATCTGGGCATCGCCCAAGGTGCGCTGGAACGCGGACGCCGGATCACCCTGGCGCGCAAGAACGCCTGGTTCCTCAGCCGCGCCGACACCTACGCACAGGATCCGCTGACCCAGCGGGTCTACGGGGAGCTCGCGTCCCGCGTGGCAGCCGTGGAAGCGCTGGCGGACCGGACGAACGGGCGCTTCGACGCGGCCATCGCCGTCGGCGGGGAACTGACGGCCGACGCACGCGCCGACATAGAGATCGAGATCGCCCGGCTCAAGGTCGTCTCCACCGAGGTGGGCGTGGACGTGGCCAACCGCATTTTTGAAGTCACCGGTTCCTCCTCCGCGAAAACCGAGGTGGGGCTGGACATCTTCTGGCGCAATGTCCGCACGCACACCCTGCACGACCCGGTGGACTACAAGAAGGTGGAGGTCGGCGCCCACTTCCTGCTGGGTGAAGTCCAGCCGATCTCGCTCTACACCTGATCCCCGCAGGCCCTTCCCGCGCAACGCCCCGTCGCGCAAACGCGTCGCCCAACACGCTTCCCCGCAGCCTGATCTGCGCAGTATCCCCACCCGACCCACCTCGGCCGTGCCCGGCCGAGACTCCAGGAGCACCACCATGACCGAAACCCTTGACTACACAACAACCTCCGTCCACGCGACCCGAGCCTTCGAAGCGGCGGCCGCCAAGTACCGTCCGATCTTCGACCGCATCGCCGCAGGAGCGCTGGACCGCGAACTGGCCCGCGAGCTGCCGTTTGAGCAGATCGGCTGGCTGAAGGACGCCGGCTTTGGCGCCGCCCGGATCCCCGCCGAACTCGGCGGCGACGGGCTGGACTGGGAAGAGTTCACCGAACTGCTGATCGAACTGGCCGCCGCGGACAGCAACATTCCGCAGGCGCTGCGCTCGCATATTGCGCTGGTGGAGGAGAACCTGTACCAGCACGGCCGCGGCGGGGACCGCAGCGGCTGGCTGCAGCGCTTCGCCTCCGGCCAGCTGGCCGGCAACGCGTGGACCGAACCGGGCGCCGGCGGCACCGCCACGGTGCTGTCCGAAGCCGGCGGCAAGCTGGTGCTGAACGGGCGCAAGTTCTACACCACGGGCACCATCTTCGCCGACTGGATCGACGTCACCGCCAAGCGGCCCGACGGCTCGGATGTCTCGGTGATCATCGCCACCAAGACAGCCGGCGTGGAAACCTACGACGACTGGGACGGCTTCGGCCAGCGGCTGACCGGCAGCGGCACCACGGTGTTCACCGACGCCGAGGTGGACCCGGCCAACGTGTCCGCGTTCGCCGACCGCTTCCCGTACCAGACGGCGCTCTACCAGCACATCCTGCTGGTGGCCCTGGCCGGCATCGCGCAGGCGGTCACCACCGACGCCGCCACCAACGTGCGGGAACGCAAGCGGGTGTTCGGCCACGGCAACGCGCCGCTGGTCCGGCACGACGCGCAGATCCTGCAGGTGGTCGGCGACATCAGCGCCAAGGCCTACGCCGCCAGGGCGACCACCCTGAGCGTGGCGCGCGCGTTGGATCGGGTCTTCGCGTCCCGGCTCCAGACCGCCGACGCCGAGAAGGCGGCCAACATCGCCGTCGAACTGGAATCCGGCCAGGCCCAGATTGTGCTCAGCACGCTGGTGCCGGAGGCCGCCGGCGAGCTGTTCAACACGCTCGGCGCCTCCTCCACCAGCACCGGCAAGTCGTTGGACCGGCACTGGCGCAATGCCCGCACGGTCGCCACGCACAACCCGTTCATCTACAAGTCCCGGATCGTGGGCGATTGGGAAGTCAACGCCGCCGAACCCCCGTTCGTCTGGACGATCGGCGAGGCCAACGCCGACGCCGCGCGCCAGCCACACACCCCCGCCGCCCGTTCCGCGGCCGTCTAAGAAGAAGGCAAGCCATGTCTGTTTCCAATCCCCAAAGAACTTTGGCGGCATCCGCAGCCGCACCCGAAGTAAGCGACCCCGACGCCGGAACCGCGCCGCGGCTCTCCGGCCGACTGGGCGTCGCCAGCATCGTGCTGATTGTGGTGGCCGCCGCGTCGCCGCTGGGCGTCATCGGCGGAACGGTTCCGCTGGCCATCGCCAGCGGCAACGGCGCCGGCCTCCCGTTCATCTACCTGCTGGCCACCGCAATCCTGCTGTTGTTCGCCGTCGGGTTCACCACCATGACGCCGCATGTGCCGTCGGCCGGCGCGTTCTACAGCTACGTGGACAAGGGCCTCGGCCGCCGCGCCGGACTGGGCGCGGCCTTCGTCGCCTTGCTCTCCTACCTCGCGCTGGAAGCCGGCGTCTACGGGCTCTTTGCCCCGGCCGTCGACGAGGTGGTCCGCGCCTACGGTGGCCCCTCACTGCCCTGGTGGGTGTGGGCCGCCGCCGCGGTGGTTGCCGTGGCCTGGCTGGGCCACCGCAACATCGAGTTGTCCGGAAAGGTGCTGGCCGTGCTGCTGGTGGCCGAAGTGCTGATCGTGCTGGTCCTGGACGCCGCCATCGTCTTTGGCGGCGGCGGGTCCGAGGGCCTCTCCACCGGGTTCCTCACCCCGTCCACCGTGCTGTCCGGGGCACCCGGGATTGCGCTGCTGTTCGCCATCCTGAGCTTCATCGGCTTCGAAGCCACCGCCGTTTTCCGGGATGAGGCCCGCGATCCGGACAAGACGATCCCGCGTGCCACGTACGTGGCCCTGCTGGTGGTGGGCGGCTTCTACGCCCTCTCCAGCTGGTTGCTGATCAGCGTCTGGGGCGATGGCGGCATCGTGCAGAAGGCCACGGACGCGCCCGGCACCCTGCTCTCCGAGACCACCGCGCTCTACCTGGGCACGGCTGGCAGCCACATTGTCCAGGTCCTGCTCGCCACCAGCCTGTTCGCGTGCATCCTGTCCTTCCACAACATCAGCTCACGCTATTTCTTCCAGCTGTCGGGGCAGGGCATCTTCCCCACCAAGCTGGCCAGCACCCACGCGAAGCACCGCTCTCCGCACCGGGCCTCCGGAGCGGCCACGGCAGTGGTGGCCCTGTTCCTGCTGGCCGCCGTCGTGGCAGGCTGGGATCCGATCGTGCAGTTCTACACCTGGTTCGCCGGCTTCTCCTCCCTGGGCGTGGTGGTGCTGATGACGCTCACCAGCGTCGCCGTGCTGGTCTTCTTCCGTCGCCAGGCAGCACCGGCCCGCAGTTGGAAGCGCTCGGTCGCCCCAGCACTCGGGCTGCTCGGGCTGCTGGGAATCCTGGGCCTGATCCTGCAGAACCTCCCGACCCTGGTCGGCAACAGCGTGCCGCTGGCCATCGCCGTCGTGGTGCTGATCCTGGCCTGCTTCGGGGCCGGAGCGGTGGTGGGATCAAAGCGGCCCCAGGCCGCAGCCGGCGCCGCACCGACGTCGTGATTTCTTACCCCGCGTGACGCGCAACATTTCCCTCAGGGCGCCTGCGGGTGTCCAATGGAGGAGTACCCATCCAGAGCGGCCGAGAGACCTGGCTTGTTGACGCCGCAGCAACCCCCTCATTGTGAGGAAGGTGCTACCGCCAGGACCGATGGAGAAGCTCGATCTCTCGTTGGTTCCTTAGGGCCACTGCATGCCCGCCGGGGACCGGCGCGGGCTCTTCTCATCAGCAAAGGAGCCTGACATGACCTTGAACAAGCAGCAGCATAACTCCCAGCGCCAGATACGCTTCAACGCCTTCGACATGAACTGCGTGGGGCACCAGTCGCCCGGACTGTGGCGCCACCCGCAGGACAAGTCCGCCACCTACAACACCATCGGCTACTGGACGCATCTGGCCAAGGTGCTGGAGAAGGGCCTGTTCGACGGCCTGTTCATTGCCGACGTGCTCGGCACCTACGACGTCTTTGGTTCGTCCAACGAGACGACGCTGCGGGCCGGCACGCAGGTCCCGGTGAATGATCCGTTCATGTTGGTGTCCGCCATGGCAGCGGTCACCGAGAACCTCGGTTTCGGTGTCACCGCGGGCACCGCCTATGAGCACCCGTACCCGTTTGCCCGCCGCCTGGCCACGCTGGACCACCTGACCAACGGCCGCGTCGGCTGGAACGTGGTGACCGGCTACCTGCCCTCGGCCGCCCGCAACATGGGCCAGGAAGACCAGTTGGAGCACGACGAGCGTTACAACCACGCCGACGAATACCTCGAGGTCATCTACAAGCTGCTCGAGGGTTCGTGGGAAGACGACGCGGTGGTCAAGGACCGCGAGTCAGGCGTTTTCACCGACCCCGCGAAGGTCCACGAAATCCGCCACGAGGGCAAGTACTTCAAGGTGCCGGGGATCGCGATCACCGAGCCGAGCCCGCAGCGCACCCCGGTGATCTTCCAGGCGGGCGCCTCCAAGCGCGGCACCCAGTTCGCCGCGGAGAACGCCGAAGCCGTGTTCGTCACCTGCCCCACTAAGGAAATGCTCGCGGCGGCGGTGAAGAAGATCCGCGACGCCGCTGAGGCCGCTGGCCGGGGCCGCTACGACGTCCGCATTTACGCCATGCAGACCGTGGTGACCGGGCCGGACGACGCCACCGCCCAGGCCAAGTTCGAGGATTATAAGTCCTACGCGGACGTCAACGGCGCGCTGGCCCTGATTTCGGGCTGGATGGGCGTGGACCTGTCCACCTACGGCCCGGACGACGTGATCGGCGAGAACGTGAAGTCCAACGCCATTCAGTCCTCGGTGGAAACCTTCCAGAAGGCCTCCGGCGACAGCGGCAAGCCATGGACCATCCGCCAACTGGCCGAATGGGTCGGCGTCGGCGGCTTCGGCCCGATCACGGTCGGTTCCGGCAAGGACGTGGCAGCCAAGTTGGTGGAGTGGGTCGAAGAGACCGACGTGGACGGCTTCAACCTGGCCTACGCCATCACCCCGGGCACGTTCGAGGACATCGTAGAATACGTGGTGCCGGAGCTGCAGAAGCTGGGCGCCTACCCCACGGAGTACGCGCCGGGCACGCTGCGCAACAAGCTCTTCGGCCGCGGCGACAAGCTGCCGGAGAGTCACAAGGCTGCTGGCTTCCGGCTGCACAACTCCCTGGTCCGCTGACCTCAGCGGTCAGCTGAGAACCAACTGAACCACGACGGCGGTGCGCCGCCCCTCGCGGGGCCGGCCCACCGCCGTCGGGAAAAACCATCCAGAGCGGCTGAGAGATCTGGCTCGATGACGCCGCAGCAACCCCGGCAACTGCCGCACGGTGCTAACGCCAGGACCGATGGAGAACCCGGGCCGGAACGGAGCCGGCTGCGTTATTTCTGCGCGCCGTGATCGGCTGTGCCCGGGGCTCCCCGACCTTGAGGAGCAGCATGAAACGTCATACCGCGGGCGGCCCGCAATGATTGAAATCCGTAATCTGTACAAAAGCTTTGGCACCCGGCACGGGACGGTCGAGGTACTCAAGGGCATCGACCTGACCATCGAGCAGGGGGCGATCACCGCCATCGTCGGCTCTTCCGGCGCCGGCAAGACCACCCTCTCCCATTGCATCTCGCTGTTGGAAAAGCCCACTTCCGGCCAGGTGCTGGTGGACGGCCGCGATCTGTCTGCGCTCTCCGGTCAGGCGCTGCGCAGCGAACGCCGCGCCATCGGCACCATCTTTCAGCACTCGGCGCTGCTGCGCCGGATGACGGTGGCCGAGAATGTTGCGCTGCCGCTGCGCAACCTGGGCGTGGTGCACGCCCAGATGGAGGACCGCGTGGCCGAACTGCTGGACCGTGTGGGCCTGCTGCACAAGGCCAACGCCTACCCCGGCCAGCTGTCCGGCGGCCAGAAGCAGCGGGTCGGCATCGCCCGGGCGCTGGCACTTCGGCCCCGGATCCTGCTCTCCGACGAATCGACGTCCGGCCTGGACCCTGAATCCACCCAGCAGATCCTGGACCTGTTGGACGACGTCCGCACTGAGCTGGGGCTGTCCGTCATCCTGATCACTCATGAGATGGACGTGGTGCGCCACGTCGCTGACCAGGTCGCCGTGCTGTCCGGCGGCCGGGTTTCGGAGTACGGGCCGATCGGCGCGCTTGTGGCCGACCCGGCCTCGGGCGCCGGGCGCCAACTGCTGCCCGTGCGGGCGCTGCCCCTGCCGGCCGGCTTCGACTACGCGCTGTCCCTCTCCTACCGGCACGGCCCGGTGGACCCGGAATGGCTGACGCGGCTGTCCACCGGCCTGAGTGTGCGAGTGGCGCTGCTAGGAGGTTCGGTGGAAGCTCATGGCGAATCCGTCTTGGGCCGCGCCGAAATCGGTGTCGCCGGCCGCCCGGAGGCCGAGGTCCGCGCCTATCTGGAGCAGCTGGGCCTGGTCGCGGAACCGCGGGCGGCAGGCATCGCACGGCCGACTGTGCCGCCGTCTGCCGTGAACGAACACGCAAGGAACGAGAAAATCGAGGTTCGCGCATGAGGCCCGCCGAAACCGCAGCCGTGGGGCTGGACACGCCCTGGACGGACTTGCCCGCCCTGCTGCTGCCGGCCTACGGCGAAACCTGGGCGATGGTCGGCATTGTGATGGCCCTGGTGATTCTGGTCGGCGGAGCCACCGGCGTGCTGCTGTACAACACTGACGGCCGCGGGCTGTTTCCGCGGCCGCGCCTGCACGGTGTGGTCAGCTGGCTGGTCAACATGGGACGCTCGCTGCCGTTCCTGGTGCTGATGGCAGCGATCATCCCGCTGACCAAGTGGGTGACCGGAACGACCATCGGCATTGCCGCGGCTGTGGTCCCGATGACGCTGGCCGGCATTCCGTTCTTCGCCCGCCTGGTGCAGAACGCGCTGAACGACCTGCCGCGCGAAAACATGGCCGTGGGCCTGGTCACCGGCAGCTCCACCGGGCAGATCATCCTCCAGACTCAGCTGCGCGAGGCGCTGCCGGGCCTGACCTCGGCGATCACGCTGAACACCATTTCGATGATCGAATACTCCGCCATTGCCGGAACGATCGGCGCCGGCGGCATCGGCTACTTGGCGGTCACCTACGGCTACCAGCGGTTCGACACCCATGTCATGGCTGCCACCATCGTTGTCCTCATCATCACGGTCCAGCTGGTGCAGTTCGCCGGCGACCGCATCTCCCGCGCGTTGCTGCGCCCCTAGCTTCCCCTTGACATCCAGGAGCATCACATCATGAGTACCCCTTCCGCCGGGTCCGGCCACGACCACGGCTTCACACTGCGCAAACAGTCGACCGCCCTGCCATGGAGCATTGCGGCGGTCGCCGCCGTCGTCGCCTTGGTTCTGGGACTGCTGCTGGTGCAGCAGCAGTCCCGGCCGGCCATCGCCGCCGCGGCCGACGGCGAGGTCACCTCGCCACTGAAGGTTCACTTTGAACCGGCGATGGCCGGCGAGGAGAAGATCCTCAAGTTCGTCGCCGAGGAGATCTCGCCGGACTACGGTGTCGAGATCGAGGCCGTGGGGCTGCAGGACCCGATCCAGGCGAATCGCGCCGTGGCCGAGGGCCAGTTCCACGCCACCATTTTCGAGCACCAGTGGTACATGCAGCAGTCGGCGGATGCCAGCGGCGTTGAACTGACGCCTACGGTGGAGCTCTTCCAGTGGGGCTTCGGGCTGTACTCCACCCGCTACGAGTCGATCGAGAGTCTGCCCCGGGGTGCGGTCCTGCTGCTTCCGAACGATGCGGCCAATCAGGGCCAGGCGCTCTGGCTGCTGCAACGCGAGGGGCTGCTGGAACTGGATCCGGCGGTCGAGCCGCGCACCGCAAAGATCCGTGATGTCACCGGAAATCCGCGTGGTTTCGTCCTGAAGGAAGCCGATCTGTTGGCGATGCCGCGCATGCTCGATTCGGTCGACGTGGCCATCGGATACGTTTCCCAGTTCGACGCCGGCAAGATCGGCCGCGACAAGGGCATTCTGTTCCCGGCGGCACCCAAGACCTTCGCCTCCCGCCTGGTGATTGGCACCGAGTTCAAGGACACGGCCGAGAGCAAAAAGCTGATCGAGATCTTCTCCGATCCGCGGCTGGAGGAATACCTGCGCACCACGGACGATCCGCTGGTCAAGGACGTGCTGACCCCGGTCTCCGCGGAGTAGCCACTGCTGCCGAACGGCCGGCGATCCGGCCCCAACGGCCGGCGATCCGGCCCGGCGGAACTCCCGGCGACCCCGGCCCGGCGGAACTCCCGCCATCCGGCCCGGGCGCGCTACATCTTTGCGTAGCGGGCCCGGGCACCCAGATACAGCCCGTAGCAGATCAACCCGACGGCCACCACGGCCAACGCGGCCGGCCCGAACGGCTGGTCGCGCAACGCCTTGAGCGCGCCGTCCAGGCCCTTCACGTCCTGCGGGTCATTCTGCACGGCGGCGACCGCCAGCAGCAGGCCGAGCACAAACAGGGCCAGCCCCTTGCCGACAAAGCCGACGATGCCCAGCCAGGTCACGGCCGTGCGGACTCCGCCCTGCGGCAGCGGCTTGAGGTCTTTGAAGAAGTTCCGCAACACGCCTTTGACCACGTAGTAGATGCCGGCTCCGATGATCACCGCGCCGATCAGGAACAGCACCACGGCGCCGCCCGGCCACTGCATCAGCTTGGTACTGGCGTCCTGCGATTTCTCGCTGCTGTTGCTGCCGGAGCCCAGGGCAAAGCTGCCGAAGGTCACCGCTATCGCTCCGTAAACGATGGCCAGGCCCACGGCCTTCGCCCGGTAGCCCCACTTTTTCTTGTTCTCCAGGTTACGGCCGCCGAAGACCGCGTCGCTGACCTGCCACAGGGCCAGGGCCGCGGCGCCCAGCATGCCCGCCCAGAGCAGGAACAGTCCGCCCGGGCGTTGCGCCAGGCTGGAGGCCGCTCCGGACTGGTCCGCCTCGCCGCCTCCGCCGAAGGCCAGCCGCAGCGCGATGGCGCCGATCAGCAGGTGCAGCAGCCCGCTGGCCGCGTACCCGGTGCGTGCCACCCACTCGAACGTCTTGGAGTCGGCGGCCTCCTCGGTCTTGTCCACAGCCTTGCCGGCCGCCCGCTTGGCTTCCCTGCCGGTGTCTGCCATGGCTCTCCTCTCTTGTGCCGGCCCCGTCGGCACCTCGTGGCGCCTGTCAGGAGCCAGACGCCGGCGCACAAGCACCGCCGTTGTTCCCCGTGAAACATCCGTGAAACCATCCTGCCACCGAAGTCCCCGCCGCGCACCGGCAACCCCGTGACCGGGCTGGGCGGGTAGCAGTAGGCTCGTGCCTATGGACGCGACCGCGCTGCGTGAATTCTGCCTCTCCCTGCCCGGGGCGTTCGAGGACTTCCCGTTCGGCCCCGAGGCATCGGTGTTCAAGGTCCGTGCGCCCGGGCGGGACGCCAAAATGTTCGCGTTGTTGGACCTCAAGGCGCCGCGGCTGAGCATCAGTCTCAAGTGCGAACCGGTGCTCGCGCAGCAGCTGCGGAAGGCGCACCCGGAGATCACCGGCGCCTATCACCTGAACAAAACGCACTGGAATGGAGTGCGCTGCGACGGCGCGCTGCCCGATGACATGCTGCGCGACATGATCGAGGACTCGTACGACCTCGTGGTGGCGTCGCTGCCGCGCCGGGACCGCGAGTCGCTGGGCTGGATGGGCCTGGCCCGCGGCGACGACGTGCGGCAGGGCTGAGCGGTGCAAGCCAAGGATCTCAGCGGTGCCGGACTGACGTACGACGGCGAGGGGCTCACCCGGGTGCGCCGCACGCCGCCCGGCTTTCGGACCACCGAGGCACGCACCGCGGTTGGCGTCGGGGAGGACGCGTTCCGCCGGCTGGCCGAGGGCCTGATGGGCTGGGAGCTGCACCGGCTGGCCGGCCTGCGGGTCGACGCTTCCACGCCCGCGGCCGCCGAAGGCGTGGACGTGGTGCCCGGATTCGGGGTCGGACCGCTGCGGTTGTCCGCGCCCTGCCGCGTGGTGTGGACGGAGCGGACCGCCACCCGGACCGGTTTTGGCTACGGCACGCTGCCGGGACACCCGGAGTCAGGCGAAGAGGGCTTCGTGGCGTCGCTGGAGGAGAACGGGTTGGTGGTCTTCGACCTGTATGCGTTCAGCCGGCACTCCAACTGGTTTTACCGGGCGGGTGGCCCGGTGGCGGCAGCTGCCCAGCGGCTGGTCACCCGGCGCTATGTTTCCGCCGCCAAAGCGCTCGCCGGAGGCTTGGCCGGGTGATGGGCCAGCTGAACTCCCATGACAGGATTGAAGGACACCTAGAGAAAGGCTGAATCCGCGTGATTTTCATTGTGGTCAAGTTCAAGGTCAAGAACGAGCACGCCGACAACTTCCCGGAGTTGGTCCGCGAGTTCACGGAAGCCACCCGCGCCGAGCCGGGCAACCTGTGGTTCGACTGGTCGCGCAGCGTGGAGGATCCGAACGAGTATGTCCTGGTGGAAGCCTTCAAGGATGACGCCGCCGAAGCGCATGTGAAGAGCGAGCACTTCAAGAAGGCCATGCAGGAGCAGCCGCAGTACCTGCAGGAGACTCCGCGCATCATCAGTCGCCAGATCGACGGCGAGGGCTGGGACAAGATGGGCGAAATGAGCGTCGCCTAGCAATTTTCTGTGGGTGGGGCAGGCATCGCCTGCCCCGCCCACGGTTGGGGCAGGCATCGCCTGCCCCGCCCACGGTTGAAAACATGCTGCCCCAACGACGCGTACCGCGGTAGGGTGTGGCCCATGAACGACGGCGGCGTACTGGCCGGCGGTGTGGCCAACGCCGGGGCGGTCATCAGAGTTGGCGATGAGGTTCGCCGTCCCGCCTCGGCTCAGACGGAACTGGTTTTTAGCCTGCTGGAGCATGTCAGGTCCAAGGGGTTCACCGGAGTCCCTGAGCCTCTGGGGATCGATGAGCAGGGGAGGGAGCGGCTGCGCTACATTCCGGGCCAGGTGGCCATTCCGCCGTTTCCTCGGTGGTCACTTTCCCCCGAACTGCTGGCGTCGGTCGCACGCCTGTTGCGCGCATTCCATGACGCCGTTGCCGACTTCGTTCCACCGAGGAACGCCACCTGGAACACCGAGCTGGCACACCCCGCGGGCGGTCAGATCGTCGGGCACAACGACGTGTGTATGGAGAACGTCATTGTGCGCCAGGGACGGGCAGCCGCACTGATCGACTTTGAATTCGCTGCCCCAACCCACCCGCTGCACGATCTCGCGGTTTTGGCGCGGCACTGGGTCCCCCTTGAAACCCCAGAGGACGCGGCGCGCGACGGCCGATCGGGCCGTGGGGTTGCCGCCCGGTTGCGGATCGTGGCGGACGCCTATGGGATTCCCTTCGGCGCGCAGCGCGACGAGTACTTGGGCCACATCGTCGCGGGCATCCACCGTTCCGGTCCCTTCGTTCTGGCTCGCATTGAGCGCGGGGAGCAGGCTTTCATTGACCTGTGGGAACGCAGCGGTGGACACGACCGCATTGCGCGGCGCATAGCCTGGATTGACTCGATGCGATCCGAGCTGGCCGCGGCGCTCAACACTGCCTAGGAACCTGACTCGGCTGCCCGGCCCATCCAACAGGGGGCGCCGGATCTGGCACGCAGAATTTTCTGCGGCCGGCGGGCGGATCAGATTACGCAGGGGTGGCAACGGCCAGCATCTTCGCCACAATAGGGCGCATGGAACAGTTCACGCCGCGCACCGCCATCGTTACCGGCTCCGATTCGGGCATCGGCCGGGCTACCGCCGTCGCCCTGGCTAAGGCTGGCATGGATGTCGGGATCACTTGGCATTCGGACCGGGATGGCGCCGAGGACACGGCGAAGGAGGTCCGCGCGCTCGGCCGCAGCGCCGCCGTCGTCCAATTGGACACCACGGACCTGCCCGGCTGCGGGGAGGTGGTCGATGCGCTCGCGGAGCAGCTCGGCGGGCTTGATGTGTTCGTCAACAACTCCGGTACCGGGGCCATGGAGCCGTTCCTTGAGCTGGACTATGAGACGTGGCGGAACGTGGTGGCCACCGATTTGGACGGCGCGTTTGTCTGCATGCAGCGGGCGGCGCGGCGCATGGCGGACGCCGGCCGCGGGGGCCGAATCATCGCCGTGACCAGCGTGCACGAGCACCAGCCGATGGTCGGCGCAGCCCCGTATGACGCCGCGAAGCACGGGCTCGGCGGACTGGTGAAGAACATGGCGCTGGAGCTTGGCCGGCACGGCATCACGGTCAACGCGGTCGCGCCCGGCGAGATCGCCACCGCCATGACCGGCAACGAGGACCAGGATCCGTCGGCCATCGACCGGCCGGGCATCCCGCTGGCCAGGCCCGGCGACGCCCGGGAAGTGGCCGCGGTGATCGCATTTCTCGCATCGGCCGACGCCGGCTACGTGACCGGCGCGTCCTGGGCGGTGGATGGCGGCATGCTGCAGATGGGGCCGCAGGCCGGGGCGGCCGTGACCGGCCACGGCTGGCGCAAGGTGTAAGTGCGGGGGTGAGTGCCGCCGTCGTTAGTTAGCTGGCTGCGGTCCGCTCCGTGGAGCCGCGCACAATCAGCGAGCTCTCCAAGGTGAGCTGGGGCTGCTCGAGGTTGCGGCCTTCGATCAGGCCGCGCAGCTGTTCTCCGGCCTTGAGGCCCAGGCGGGTGGCGGGAAGGTGGACGCTGGTGAGGCCAGGGTTGCTGGTGGCGGAGTAGGGCAGGTCGTCGAAGCCGGCGACGGCGAGTTCGTCCGGGATCCGCACGCCGGCAATGCGCGCTTGCTGCAGCACGCCGTATGCGTGGGTATCGGTGGCGCAGACGACGGCGGTGAACCCAGCTTGCTGCCACTGGGGCCAGGCGGCGGCAAACGCCTCGGCCGCCGCGCCGACGTCGATCGTCGTGCTGATGATGTGGGCCGGGTCCACGGTCATTCCGCGCGCGGCCGCCTCCTCCAGGAAGGCCGTGCGGCGGATGGTGAAGGTGGCTGTGCCGGTCACGCTGTCCAGGTACGCCACTCGCTGGTGGCCGGCGGCGGCCAGATGCGCCGCGAGTTCGCGGGCGCCGTGGGCCACGTCGAGGTTGACGGACGGCGCATAAGCCTCCAGCCCGGGCGCGTCGAGCAGCACCATGGGGCCGGTGGCGGAGAGGTCCTCGAGGAACGCGGCATCGGGGGCATCCACCAGCAGACCTGCCGGGCGCAGGGCGCGGAGTCGGCGGATGTCATCGGCGCGGGGAAATTCGCCGGCCTCGGTGACGGAGAGCAGCAGTTGGAAGTCCGCGCCGAGGGACTCTCGGACGCCGGCAACAACCTTGGCGAAGAACGGGTTGGAAATGTCCGGCGCCACCAGAACCACAATGGAGCTGACTCCCTTGGCCAGCGAACTGCCCACGCTGTCCACCACGTATCCGAGATCGGCGATGGCCTGGCGGACCCGGGAGATGTTGTCCGCGGACACCCGCCCGCGCGTCTTGCCGTTGGCCACCAGAGAAACCGTCGCCGTGGAGACCCCGGCGCGTGCCGCCACCATCGCCGCGGTCACCCGCCCACCGGGGCGCGTCGGGTGGTGGGGAGGGCGGGCGGAATCCATGAGCCCATGATAGGCGTGATCAAGCATCACAAGGCATCAAGCGCTTGACGCGTGTTTACGTCAAGCGTTTGACGTGACCCGGGAGCGGGTGTCACACTTCCTGTGACCAAATTCCCGCTGCGGCGGGCCCCGATGACGTGGAGAGAAAACATGGACGCCACTTCCGCGACGCCTGG
>NZ_JBNHHB010000041.1:0-44544 GCF_059091905.1 Arthrobacter sp. Dra40 | reverse complement strand
AAGGCGTGAACATCGCGCCCGGCCCGGCCGAGGAGGAGGACCGGGAAACCCCGGACGATCGCGGGCTCACGACTGACACCAGCCCGAGCGACTGATCCGCGCGCGCGACAGCGCCCGTTGCCTCTTCGGTGACGGGCGCTGTCGTGTCGAGGCCCGGGCGGCGGCAGTGCCCGGGCGGCGGCAGTGCCCGGGCGGCGGCAGTGCCCGGGCGGCGGCAGTGCCCGGATCGCGGCAGTGCCCGGATCGCGGCAGCGCCCGGGCGGCAGCGCCCGGGCGGCTGCCGTTCCCGCGGCGGGGATCGGGGTGGTGACCGTCCGCCGTCGGATCAGTCCGCCTTTACCACCGGCAGCTCCGACCACTCGGTGGTGTAGCGCGGCGAGGAAAACTCACGCTTCATCGACCACGCCGCCGGGGCAGCCAGCCCGCCCTGGCCGAGGCCGATCGCCGCTTCGCCAAATTTTGACCGGACGGCGCCCATCAGGTCGCCGATGTGCCGCTGATCCAGTTCATTGACAAAGGGATCCAAGGTCTGCTGGCCTCCCGCCGGCTCCAGTCCGGACAGCAGCACTCCCGCCCTGACGTACTGGGCGCCGGGAACAAGGCAGCCGCGCATGGCCGCCACAGCCGCCTTGGTCAGCTGGATTGGATCCTGCGTGGGGGCGGGCAGATGAACGCTGGCAGCAGGAAAGGATGCCTCGCCGCCGGCGAATTTGCTGGTCCCTGCCGTCACGGTCAGCACCGAGGCGCGCAGTCCCTCGGCAGCCATCCGGGCAGCGCCGCGCTGGGCATAGACCGCCATCACTTGGTCCATCTCTTCCAAGGTGGTCACCGGCGTGGAGAAACTGCGCGAGAACATGATTTGCTGCTTGTCGGCCCGTTCCTCCGTGTGCGGGATGCATGCCGTGCCGTTCAGTTCCAACACGGTCCGCTGCAGCACCACGGAAAACTTCTTGCGGATCACCTGCGGGTCCGCAGCCTTCAGGTCCGCAACCGACTCGATTCCGATGGCATTCAGCCGCTTCCCGGTTCGTCCGCCCACGCCCCACAGCCCGGTCACCGGAACGCGCGACTGGATCCAGCCGATGTCGGAAGCCGGCATTGAATCCAGCGAGCACACTCCGGCCATCTGCGGATTGCGTTTGGCTATGTGGTTGGCAAACTTAGCCAGGGTCTTGGTCGGTGCCACGCCCACACTGACGGGCAGACCCACCTGCCGGGCCACAGCCGCGCGGATCCTGGCGGCCGTCTCCCTCACCTGAGCCTCATCACCCGGCAAGCCCAAGAACGACTCGTCAATCGAATAGACCTCTTGCCACACTCCAAACCGACCGAGCACTTCCATCACCCGGGCACTGAGGTCCCCGTACAGCTCGTAGTTGCTGGAGCGCGCCACCAGCCCCCATGCTTTGGCCCGCGGCGCTACCTGGAACCAGGGCGTCCCGGTCTTCAGCCCCAGTTGCTTGGCTTCCTCGGAGCGTGCCACCACGCAGCCATCATTATTGGAGAGCACGACGACGGGGCGCCCCTCGAGCGATGGATCAAACACCCGCTCACAGGAGACATAGAAATTATTGACGTCCACCAGCGCAATCCGTTCGCTCCGGTGTGCAATGGGTTCGCGGGATACGGTTGGTTCCCCAGACCCGGACACGGGCGCGCTAGACATGGTGCAGACATCGGGTGGCCACACCCCAGATGCTCAGATCGGCCAGTTCGCCCACCTCGGTGGGGACACCGCCGTCGTCAGTCTGCAGGCGCACGCCGTCCGCAGCGACATACAGCCGCCGCACCACCAGCTCCCCGTCCAAAACGGCGATCACCACGGAGCCATCGCGCGGCGTCAGCGCGCGGTCCACGATCAGCTCATCGCCATCGCAGATCCCGGCCGCGGCCATCGAGTTCCCGGCCACCCGCATCACAAAGGTGCTGGTGCGGTCGTGGATGAGGTGCCGGTTCAGGTCGATGCCGCCGTGGAAGTAGTCGCGCGCCGGCGACGGGAAACCACGGGCATCCTCTGGCGTCCCGTCCCCCAGCTCCGGGCCAACCGACGCACCGGAGGGCCGTTCCAGACCGAACATCCCGACCCCCGTCTTCGAACAAAGCTTCGAAGCACAACACTAGCACCCGCAGCCCGCGAAGGGCTTGGCTGACCCAGGTCCGTGGGCTTTCCGGGAGCGACTCCTGCCCGGTCGACTGATCCTCCACAGACAGAGGGCTGTTGGGGGTTATCCACTTAGCTCGAATACCGGTTCGAGCCGGAGCTTTGGCTGCGTAGCGTTGAAGAATGGCAGCGGAACCGTTGGACGAGGCACAGGAGCCGGAGGAACATTCCGGCCTTCCTGCCCTGCCCGACGGCGGTGCCGCCGACGGACTCGGCGAACCCACAGACGCCGGCCCGGGTGAACTAACAGGCGCCGGCTCGGGCGAACCCACAGTCGCCAGCCCCACAGAACCGGCGGGTCCCGAGAGTGTTCCTGATGCCGCCGCGCCGGATGGTGGGATAGGGCCGGAACCTGCGGCGCCCCTGCCTGCCGGTGAGTTGTGGGCGGAGGATTGGCAGGAGCTGGAGCCGGCGGAACTGGCCGGCCTGCTGGCCGGGATTGATCCGGGGGCCTTGGACGACTGGTCGGCGTTGGAATACCTCAAGGCGGTCCGAAAGCATGAGGCATGGACGCATTCCCGCCGCCTCCGGGCCCAGCACCGCATGGCCGTGCTCAGGCCCGCCGTGGGCCCCGATGCCGGTGCACCCGACGGGATCTCCCGCCACGCCGCCACCGAACTGGCCCCCATCCTCGGGGTACCCCGCAGACAAGCTGCGGCGGAACTGGCCGACGCGCACCAAATCGCCACCTACCTGCCCAGCACCCTCGCGGCCCTCGACCAAGGCATCATCGACCTGCCCAGGGCCGCGGCCATTGCCCGCAAGGGCACCGACCTGCCACCGGCCGTCCTGACCGAATACGAGGCCCAAATCCTGCCCGGTGCCGGGGCCATCACGCTGGAATCCGTCCAGGCCCGTGCCCGCACCGCCCGCGATCGGCTGCATCCCGAACCCTTGGAAACCCGGCACCGGGCCGCGATGGAATACCGGACCGTCCAGTACCAGCCCCAGGACGACGGGATGGCCGAACTCATCATCCGCACGTCGGCGGAGAAAGCGATGCTGGCCTACAACCTCATGCAGGCCCACGCCCGGAAACTGCAGACCGCCGGCGAGACCCGCACCCTGGGCCAGCTGCGCGCCGATGTCTTCACCGACATGCTCCTGCACTACCCCGACCACGCCTACCAACCCCATACGCCTGACACCGGCAGCTCAACGCCGGACGCAGCCGAAACAGCTCGGAGGGAAGCCGGCGGCCACCCCGTGGCCGGCGACCCGAAGGCCACCGGAACCCCGGCAGATGGACCACCCGCAGCAGCCACCAGGGAGGCCGACCGGCCGCCAGGCCGCGGGCGGTGCACTTGCGGATCCGGGAACGTGACCGCGTCCGTCGCCGTGACCGCACCCCTTGCCGCCTTGCTGGCGCTCTCCGAAGAACCCGGTGAACTCACCGGCTACGGTTTCATCCCGCCGGACATGACCCGCGAGCTCGCCGCGCTGGCCAAATCCTGGCTGATCGTACTCACCGACGACTACGGCCAGGCCATCGCCGCCGCCAAAGACCTGCGCCACCCGCCCGAATGGCTCAAACGCCTCGTACGGCTGCGCGACCGGCACTGCCGCGACTACGGCTGCACCACCCCGGCCGACCAATGCGACATCGACCACACCATCGCCTGGGAAAACGGCGGCAAAACCGTTCTGGAGAACCTGCACGCCGCCTGCAAGCCCGATCACAAGACCAAACACAACGGCGGCGGAACCGTCAGCCAACACCACGACGGGACCCTGCACTTCACCACCCGCTCCGGCCACACCCACACCACCACCCCCGACGAAGGATGGGCACTCACCATTCCCACTGCCGAAGGGGAACATGGCAGCGAAGTGGGTTCGGATGACACCACGGGCCGTTACCCGGCTGAAGATGCTGGCGAACAACGGGACGACATTCCCCCGCCCTTCTGAGCAAGCCGCGCGGCGTCGAAAGATAGAGAGGCGTCCCTGATGCTTTCCTCGGCTTGCGGTGTTATCCACAGGTGCTAGGCCCCCGTTGGCATGAGCCAGCTGGACTCAACTTTTTCAAACTTCTGGAATAATCTGGGGACAGAGGCGTTAATATGAGTCGAAGGCACTCAAGTTCCATACGGGAGGATTTACATGCCACTGTTCTTCGGACCAGCTTCCGGCAACGGTTCATTCGACGAGTTCCTGGCCCGCTACCTGCAGGGCCAGCGGGCGGCCCAATCCCGCCGCACCGTCGACCTCACCCGGCTGCTCAGCCGCCGGACGCACGAAGTGCTGGCACAGGCAGCCCGGTTTGCCGCTGGACTGGGGCACACCGAGGTGGACGCACTGCACGTCCTGCACGTCATGGTCGGCCAAGAGCCCGCTGCCAGCCAGATCAAGCTGACCGGTGCCGACCCGCACTCCCTTGCACGCGCCGCCGAGCAAGGTCTGCCAGAAAAGACAGGGCCGACCAACGAGACGCCGTCGCTGACGCCGTCGGCACAGCGTGCCCTGCTCGACGCCCATCAGGTGGCCCGCGCGTTCGGCTCCACGTACATTGACCCCGAACACCTGTTCGCAGCCTTCGTCCTTAACCAGGAGACCCCTGCCGGCCAGATTCTGGCCGACGCCGGCGTGACCCCGCAGGCGCTGCAGCAGGCCGCCGAGGAAGCTGCAGCCAACGCTGGCGCCACCAACAACACCATCGGCGAACAGCCGGCAACCAACCCGGCTTCGGACACCCCGATGCTGGACCAGTTCGGCATCGACTTGACCGACCGGGCCCGGGAGGACCGGCTGGACCCGGTGATTGGCCGCGCCGACGAAATCGCGCAGACCATCGAGATCCTCGCGCGTCGGACCAAGAACAACCCGGTGTTGATCGGCGAGGCCGGCGTCGGCAAGACCGCCATCGTCGAAGGCCTCGCCCAAGCCATCGTGGCGGGAGATGTCCCCGAGCAGCTGCGCGGCAAGCGCGTGGTGGCACTGGATCTGCCGGGGATGCTGGCCGGCACCCGCTACCGCGGCGATTTCGAGGAACGCCTGACCAAGACCATGGAAGAGATCAGTGCCGCCAGCGGCGAGCTGATCGTGTTCATCGATGAGTTGCACACGGTGGTCGGGGCCGGCGGGGGCGGCGAAGGCGGCATGGACGCCGGCAATATCCTCAAGCCCCGGCTGGCCCGCGGCGAACTGCACCTAATTGGTGCCACCACGCTGGGCGAATACCGCAAGGTGGAGAAGGATCCTGCCTTGGAGCGCCGCTTCCAGCCGGTCATGGTTGGCGAGCCCTCGCTTGAAGACGCCCTGCAGATCCTCGCCGGGCTGAAGGACCGCTATGAGGAACACCATCAGGTGACCTACACCGACGGCGCCCTCCGCGCCGCCGTCGAAATGTCCGCCCGCTACATCACCGACCGGTTCCTGCCGGACAAGGCGATCGACCTGATCGACCAGGCCGGCGCCAGGTTGAATCTGCGGCGCGGTCCGCGCGTTGACGTGGATGCGCTGCGCGCCCGGATGACGGAACTTGAGACTGCCAAGAACGCTGCGGTCGGCGAGGAACGCTACGAGGACGCGTCCAAGCTGCGCGACGAAATTGAAGACCTGAAGGACCGGGTCGACGCCGCCTCCAAGCCTGCCACCGGTTACTCGGAAGACAACGACGGCGCAGCGCGCCGCGGCGTCGCGCCGTCCGATGTGGTGGGCGAAACGGAGATCGCGGAAATCATCTCGCGCTCCACCGGCATTCCGGCCGCCCGGCTGACGCAGGGCGACCGGCAGCGGCTGGCCCGGCTGGAGGAGGACCTGCACGCCCGCGTGATCGGACAGGACGGCGCGGTGACAGCAATCGCCAAGTCCGTGCGGCGCAATCGCACCGGCATGGGCGACGAAGGCCGTCCCGTCGGCAGCTTCCTGTTCCTAGGACCCACCGGCGTCGGAAAGACCGAGTTGGCCAAGGCACTGGCAGAGTCGCTGTTCGGCGACGAGAACGCCATGGTCCGCTTTGACATGAGCGAATACGGCGAGCGCCACACCGTCTCGCGCCTGGTCGGCGCACCTCCGGGCTACGTGGGTTACGGCGAGGCCGGGCAGCTGACCGAACGCGTCCGTCGGCACCCGTACTCGGTGGTGCTGCTGGATGAGGTGGAGAAAGCACATCCGGACGTGTTCAACCTGCTGCTGCAGGTGCTCGACGACGGACGCCTCACCGACGGGCAGGGGCGCACCGTGGACTTCCGCAACACCGTGGTGATCATGACCTCCAACCTTGGGTCGGAGTTCCTCGCCAGCAAGGGCGGCGCACTGGGTTTCACCGCCAACAACGGCGCGGATGGCTACGGGAGCGAGCAGGACCTGCGCGCCCGGGTGATGGGCCGGCTGCGCGAGACCATGCGGCCGGAGTTCCTGAACCGGATCGACGAGATTGTGCTGTTCCGCAGGCTGGAGAAGGAGCAACTGCGCTCCATCGTGCGGCTTCAACTGCGCAAGTCGGAAGCCCGGTTGGCCGCGCAAGGCATCTCGCTGGCCGTGGACGAAGACGCGGTGGACTGGATTGCCGACGCCGGCTACGAGCCGGAATACGGAGCCCGGCCGCTGCGCCGCGTGATCCAGCGCGAGCTGGATGACCGGGTCGCGGACCTGCTGGTGGCGGAGGCGGTCGCCGAGGGCGGGCGGATCAGTGTGACCGCGGGCGATAGCGGACTGCTCGTAAGCGCCGACAGCCTGGCGGCAGCCGCATAGCCCTTATCAGCTGGCGGCGCGGCGAGAGCGAGGGCGGGACAAACCCATTAACCGGGGTGTCCCGCCCTCGTTGTTGTGTGCCACCGCAGATGAGTCCCGACATTAAGGTCCGGCACAGACGATGGAGATCGTGGCCCACCTTTGCACTATGCGGCTTAGCTCATACCCGCGGCACCTCAGGTCACACCTGATGGCGGCTTAGCTCATCCCTGCACCGGGGGGCTCGGCCGCCGGCAGGTGGGCAGCAAGGCCTTCGAGGATCAGGTCTACGCCGAAGTCGAACTCGTCGCCAAAATCGTAGCCGGGCTGCAACACATGCTCCGTGGCCAGCTCCCGCAAATGCGGATAGTCCTCGGCAGTGAACATGTCCACCATTTCCCTACCGACTTCCGCCAGGCTGTCCGGTCCGTCGAAGGGCAACGACGCCTCCTGGAGAGCAGTTCCGTAAATGTAGGCGTCGAGCAAAGCGTAGGCGTGTGCCGCCAGGGGCAGCGAGAATCCGGCGGCACGGAGGGTCCCCAACGTCGCATCGTGGTGGCGCAGGTTGGCCGGTCCCGGTCTGGTGCGGGATTCCATCAACGCGATCGCCCACGGGTGCTGTCGCAACACCAAGCGGGCAGATGCCGCCCGGCGCTTCAACTCAGGCTTCCACTCCCGGCCGGGCACCGGCAGTTCGATCTGGTCGAAGACGGCGTCGACAATGCCGTCGAGGATCTCGTCCTTGTTGCGGACGTGGTGGTAGAGCGACATGGGCTTGGTGCCCAACGACTGAGCCAGCGAGCGGATGGTCAGGCGAGCCAGCCCGCCGTCGTCGGCAATTTCCATGGCGGCGCGGAGCACCCGTTCCCTGCTGAGTGGAACCCGTTCTGCGGGGGCGGCGCCCGATTTTTCTTTCATTGTCCCGGCGACTATAGCATTTCCGTACTTTGTACGGTACTTTCGTACAAAGTACGGGAGTACCACCCAGTCCGAGAGTTCGGTCCTCGAGAGGAAGCCCCATGGAAGCCACAGATTCCGCCGATTCGTCAGCAAAATCCGCCCCGCTGCACGACCGCTCTGGCCCGCCGGCAAAAGGCACCATGCGCGCCATCGTCCAGAAGGAATACGGATCAGCCGACGCCTTGCACCTGGCCCAGATCGCGGTTCCGGAGTTCACCGAAAACCAGGTGCTCCTCAAGGTCCATGCCGCCGGGCTGGACCGCGGGACCTGGCACATGGCCACCGGGCTGCCTTACCCCGTCCGCGCAGTATCCGGGTGGAAAGCCCCCAAAAACCCAGTCCCCGGCCTCGACGTTGCGGGCACGGTGGCAGCTGTTGGGAGCGAGGTCACGAAATTTGCTGTTGGCGACGAGGTCTTCGGATTCGGCAAAGGCTCCTTGGCGGAGTTTGCGGTGGCGTCGGAGTCGCTGCTGGCCCTGAAGCCGGCCGGACTGACGTTTGAGCAAGCCGCGGCGGTTCCGGTTTCCGGTGTGACCGCGCTCCAGGCGCTGCGGGATATCGGACGCGTCCAGTCGGGGCAGCGGGTGCTGATTACCGGTGCTTCGGGCGGCGTCGGTACGTACGCCGTGCAGATAGCCACGGCTCTGGGGGCAACCGTCACCGGTGTGTGCAGCGCCGCCAAAGCGGAACTGGTGCGTGATCTGGGTGCCGAGACCGTGGTCGACTACGCCCGCGAGGACTTTGCCGCCGGGGGCCATCAGTACGACGTGATCGTGGACATCGCGGGGAACCCGTCCCTGGCGCGCCTGCGCAGGGCTTTGGCCCCTGCCGGCACTGCGGTCATCGTGGGCGGCGAACACGGCGACCGCTGGACGGGCGGTCTGTTCAGGCCGGTGGGCGGAATGCTCCTGTCCCTCCTCCGCCCGCAGCGTTTTGTGATGTTCATGGCGCGCCAAACGTCCGCCGATTTGGAAAAGCTGAGTGAGCTGATCGTCACCGGGCAGGTGAAACCGGTCGTCGACCGGACTTTCCCGCTGGAGCAAATGCCCGAAGCCTTGGGACACCTGGAGGCCGGTGCGGTTCGGGGCAAGTTGGTCATCACCGTGTAGTCCGGGCGCTGGGCTCCATCGCCGGAACGCACATTAGACGGGAGGCCTTCGCCGACACACAAGGCTAAATAGTGGCGCGTGCTGCTGCCGGGTCCCAGACTGGGAGCGTTACCAGTTCGGGCAGCACCGCGAAGGAGCCACGGCCAATGCTCAAGACCCATCTCCGTCTCAAACCCGTCCTCGAGATCCTGGCGGCCGCAGCCGCAGCCGGTACCCGGCCGGATGCCAGGGAAGTAATCAGCGAAGCATTGCGCCGCGTACCTCCCACCACGCACGAGCAGGAACTGCTCAGCGGCGGGGTGCCGCGCGCGTTCAAGAACCTGACGACGGCGACTGCCCGGCTGGTGAAGGCCGGCTGGATGTCCAAGGGCCGGGGCGGTTGGTCCATCACCGATCAGGGGCTGCGGGCTATCGAGGCCTTTCCCGACGCAGCGGAACTGGCCGCTGCCCTCGACGCAGGTACCCCGCTGCCGGAAGTGTCGACGCCGGCGGACCCCGAGCTTCCCGCCGGCCAGCCTTCCCCGCTGGAACCGTCATCGTCATCGGCGGCGGATCGCGAGCTTCCCGCCGGCCAGCCCTCACCGCTGGAACCGTCGTCGTCGCCAGCGGATCCCAAGTCTCCCGCGGACCAGCCCTCGTCCGTCGCCGTGGTGGGCGACTTCGGCGTATTGCTTGGCGCAGACCGGGATTGGGATCCGGCCGCCGAGTCGGTGCAGATGCGTTTCGACGCCAGCGACGGCCTCTGGAAACTGGACGCTGAACTGCCGGCCGGCCGGTATGCGTTCAAGTTCGCCCTGAATGGCTCGTGGGAGGAAAACTACGGCGCCTACGGTCTCCTGGACGGCGCCAACCATGAGTTCCAGCACGACGGCGGTGCCCTCGCCATCGCCTACGACCACGCCATCCACGATCTGGCGCCAGAGTCGCTGCCGGTCCGCGCCTGACACCTGGCGGCGGGCGGCGGGCGGCGGGCGACTGGCGGTTGTTGGCTAGCGCCTGACGGCGGGCGACTGACGCCTGTTGGACCAGAGTGTCCCGCTGTAGCCCCGAGGCCAGCACGACGAGGGGAATAAAAGGCGGTGGATCGCCGTCGTGATCGGCTGCTGCCCAGGCGACCGCACTGTGTTCCGGGCGGGTCGGGTCGCGACGCCGTCGAAGTCCTGTTGGCCGAGCCCTCTGATTCTGCGGGAGGGCCCGTCGGAGAGGTGCCAATAACGCCCTGCCGGAACCCTTGACTGCTCCGTAAAGCGGCTGCCACCATGAGTCCCACATGGCGCAAAGTTGCGCACCATGCGCAACTGCTTCAGGTCCGGCTGGCGCCAGCACCTCGAAGGAGAAAGCACTCATGTCGGAGATTCTCGATTCGGGCTCCGCCCCGTTCAATCGCACGGATTCATCCCTCGTCAACCCCAACCCCGCGGTCACGCTTTATACCCGGCTCCGCAAGTCACCCTATTTCTGGAAATCGCGGGAACACGGCGTCGCGGCCTACAGCGTGTACAACCACACCTACCATCCGCGCCACTACGGCGATCCGGTCAGTGAGTACTGGTCGCTGTTGAACGACGTCACCTTGTGGGACGTCGGGGTGGAGCGGCAGTTGCAGATCAGCGGACCACAGGCCTTTGACTTCACCAATATGCTGACCCCGCGCGACCTGACCAAGTGTCAGGTGGGCCAGTGCAAGTATGCCTTCATTACCGCGGCCGACGGCGGCATCATCAACGACCCCATCCTGTTGCGTGTGGAGGAGAACAAGTTCTGGCTGTCGCTGGCCGACAGCGACGTGCACCTGTGGGCCATGGGTCTGGCACACGCCGGCGGCTGGGACGTCACGGTGGAAGAAGTGGACGTGGCGCCAGTCCAGGTCCAGGGCCCCAAAGCCAAAGGGCTGATGTCCGACCTGTTCGGCCCGCAGATCCTGGACATGCCCTACTACTACATGCAGCACCACACCTTGAACGGCATGGATGTGGTGGTCAGCCGCACCGGCTACACGGGCGAGGTTGGCTACGAGATTTACCTGTACAACGCCACCGAGAACGCCGGCCGCCTCTGGGACACCATCTGGGAAGCAGGCCAGCCCCATGACCTGCGGGTCATTGGCCCCTGCCACATCCGGCGGATCGAGGCCGGCATGCTCGCCTACGGCTGCGATATCACCCTCGACACCAACCCCCTGGAAGTCGGCTACGACTACAACTGGATGGTGGATTTGGACCAGGAAGCGGACTTCGTCGGCAAGGAAGCGCTGGGCCGTATCCGCGAGAAGGGCATCGATCGGCTGATGGTCGGTCTGGATATCGGCGGCGAACCGCTGGGCAGCTACAACGACGGGTCCATGATCGAGCCCTTCCCGGTCTCGGTCGGCGGCGGCTCCCCCGTCGGCGCGGTCACCAGCGCCTGCCATTCCCCGCGGCTGGAACGCAACATCGGGCTGGCCATGGTGCCGATCGACCTCAGCACCGAGGGCACCGCCCTGTCCATCCATACCCCCGAAGGCGTCCGCGAAGGCACAGTCGTCCAAAAGCCCTTCGTCGATCCCACCAAGTCCACACCGAAGGACTGAACGTCAGGCCCGCCCACCCACAACAACGACGGCGGAACCTTCCTTTCGGAGGAAGGCTCCACCGTCGTGCTTTCCACCTTTCACAGGCGGCGCCGGCTCCGCGGCTTCACGGTGTTGTCCGGGCGGCGACAGGCGCCCTTCGGCGATCCGGGCTGCCGTCTTCGAAGGCATCCCCGATCGGCGGCCCGGCCACGGGCAGGGTGAACCTGAAGACGCTGCCCACGCCGGGCTTGCTGTCGCATGTGATGGTTCCGCCATGGCGTTCCACGATGTCCTTGGAAAGCGCCAGTCCGAGGCCCAGTCCCGGGATGGAGCCTCGGCGGGCCGCCGGACTGCGGAAAAACCGCTTGAAGACGTTCTTGCTTTCCGCTTCACCCATGCCCATTCCCATGTCTGCCACGCTGCATTCCACGACGCCGTCCCCTGCAGCGCAGCTGACCGTGACGTCCCCTCCCTGCGGGGAGTATTTGATGGCATTGGAGAGCAGGTTGTCCAACACCTGACGGACACGCGCCGGGTCGCAGACCACGTTCAGCTCCCCGGGCGTCTGCACGGTGAGCCTGACGCCTCCGACGGCAGCCCGAGGTTCGGCCGCCGCCACCGCCTGAACGGCGATTTCCCCGAGATCCGCGGGCACCGGCTGCAGCTCCGAGAAGCCTGCAGCAGTGCCGAGCAAATCGTTGACCAGGTTGAGCAGCTGGTCCGAATTCCTGGTGATGGTTTCCAACCCTGAGACCATGTTCGCCGGCAAGTCCGGCGCCATGGCCAGCAACTCCGCATACCCCTTGATGGAGGTCAGCGGTGTTCGGAGTTCGTGGGACACGCTGGAAAGAAAATCACTCTTTGCGTCCACCGCCGCCACCAGCTCGGTGACGTCGCTAAAAGCCAGCACCGTACCTTCGCGGCGGCCGCTGTCGTCTGCCATCACCTGGGCGGACGTGGACAGGACACGTTGCCGGGGCTTGCGGCCCATCCAAATCAGGTACTCGGAAAACGACTCGCCCCGCAGGGCGCGGCAAATCGGCCGGTCCTGCGCCGGGATAACGGTAGTACCGCCGTCGGTATAGAGCTCCAGTCTGGATTCCGGCGCGAACTTCTCCCCCGGAGGAAGTGCCAAAAGGCGCAGCTCCTCCTGCCGTCGGTTGCGCAGGATCGTGTTGCCGCCTTCATCGACCGCGAGGACCCCAACGTTCACCGCTCCCACGACGGCGGAGAGGAGCCGTTCACGCTTGCCACTGGCTGCCAACAGGCTGCGCAGCTCGGCGTCCTTGGCCTCAACCACGCGCTGCTGCTCCATCATGCTTGCCGTCATGACCCGGACCGTGATCCCAATGGCCAGCATCATGAACGGGATGAGCAGTGGGTGGGTTAACGCTTCGACAGTGACGGCAGGCTGCTTGAGGAACACCGGAATCCACACCATCGCCAGGGCGGCCAGCGCACCGGCGATCACGGACAGCCGCGGGAGTTGGCCCGAGGCCGCCAGCCAAATCACTGGGAAGGCGGCCAGCAGCCCCACGCCGGTCAGGAACGACCCGGTACCTTCGCGCAGCAGCCCGATGGGAATGAAGTCAAGCAGCGGAATGATCAGGAAGGACGGGTAGGGCAGCTTGTCCCAGGGAACGAGGAAACATGCCGCCAGCAGCACAGCGTTGAGCACCATGCTGAGCCCAAACAGCGGATCCGCGAGGATGGGCGCAGCCGCTATCCAGGTGCCCACCAGCAGGAACAACATCGTGACAGACAAGGGCAGTTGGCTCATCACTACGCGCCCCCGCAGCGAGAGAGTATGGAACTTCACCCGGTTCAAGATCAACAGATCGAGGACTTTTTCCACGGCGGCGACTCCAATATCGTCGTCACGGGCGGATTCTGCAGTGACGGATGTGACAAACGGGAAGATAACCGCCTTAATGAAAGCATGCCCGCTGCCCCCAGCAACCGCCGTGCCGTCATAGTCGAGGACAACGCCGACATCCGCAGGCTGCTGGTTCAGATTGTCAGCGATCAAGGCTTTACGGTTGTGGAAGCAGAAACCGGGCGGGACGGTCTTGAGCTGATCCGCAACGGCGGCGCCGACCTCATCACGTTGGACCTGAACCTGCCCGATTTGGACGGCATCGAAGTCTGCCGCCAGGTAAGGGCTTTTTCTGACGCTTACATCTTGATGATCACCGCCCGCGTGGACGAGATCGACCGCCTGAATGGGCTGGAAACGGGCGCGGACGACTACATCAGCAAGCCGTTCAGTCCCCGCGAACTGCAGGCACGGATCGCCGCGCTGTTCCGCCGCCCGCGCACCCAGCCTGCCGAAGCAGCGCCCAGCACCGCCGACCAGGAACGCGCCGCCGAGGTCCAGCGCAGCCTGCTGCCCGGCGAGCCGCTCCGGTTGAAGGACTACGACATGAGTGGTCGTTGCCGGCCCACCCGGAACGTGGGCGGTGACTTCTTCGACTGGTGCGCCACCGAAAACGGCCTGCAGGTTACCGTTGCCGATGCGATGGGCAAAGGCATGGGCGCTGCCCTCATCGCGGCCACAGTCCGCGCGGTGCTGCGTTCCTCCAACCGGCATGCGGACCTCAACCGGGCCTTCGAAGCAGCCAGCCAGGCGCTGGAAGTGGACTTGGCGCAGTCCTCGTCGTTTGTGACCATCTTCCACGCCCGACTGGACGCCGGCAGCGGAACGGTGGAATACGTGGACGCCGGTCATGGGCTCGGGCTGCACCTGTACGACGGCGGCCTGCGCCGCCTCCCCTCGGGCGGCCCTCCAGTGGGTGCTGTGCCGGGCAGCACGTGGACCGCCGGCAGTTTGTTGCTGGCGCCCGGGGATTCCCTGTTGGTTCTCAGCGACGGGCTCCTCGACGCCTTCGACTCAGTGGATGCGGCAATGGACGCGGTGGCCGCTGTTGCGGCCGTGCGGAACTCACCGCACGAGGTCTGCGACGCCGTGCTGGATCTGGCCGGCAGCGCCGTTGCCGACGACGTTACCGCGGTGATGTTGCGCCGCTGCCCGAGCGGCCTGGGAGCCGAGGCCGCTCGGTGAAACCTTTCGCCATCCGTTTGCTGGTAGTTCTGACGGTCATTCTGGGCGCCAACTACTTGATCTGGCGCTGGCTGGAATCGCTGAACTGGTCCGCCTGGTGGATTGCTGTTCCGCTGGTTCTTGCCGAGACCTACAGCTTGATCGACGTGGGGCTCTTCGGCCTGACTGTATGGCGGATCCGTGAACGCAAAGTGCCGCCGCCTCCGCCAGCGGACGCCACCGTCGACGTGTTCGTCACCACCTACGACGAACCGCTGGACCTGGTCATGGCTACAGCGCTGGCGGCACGGGACATCCGTTACCCGCACAGCACGTGGATTCTGGACGACGGTGCCAGGCCGGAACTGGCCGACCTTGCCGCCAGTCACGGGCTGGGGTACCTGACCCGCACCGGCGACTGGGCGGACAAGCCGCGGCACGCCAAAGCCGGCAACCTGAACAACGCGCTAATGATGACCCAAGGGGAATTCCTCTTGATCCTCGATGCCGACCAAATCCCCCGGCCGGACATATTGGACAAGACCCTGGGCTATTTCAACCAGCGCCGGGTCGCCCTCGTCCAGACCCCGCAGTACTTCAGCAACGTTCCGGCCGACGACCCGCTGGGCAGCCAGGCCCCGCTGTTCTACGGGCCCATCCAGCAAGGCAAGGACGGATGGAACGCAGCGTTCTTCTGCGGTTCGAACGCCCTGCTCAGGCGCGAAGCTTTGATGCAGCTGGGCCTGGCCGGCTATGTCACCGAAGTCGACCGCGGGGTTCAGCGCGCGCTGACCGGGGTGCGAAGTGCCATCCGCAAGGCCCGAAGGTCGCCGGAAGCGGCAGATCCGCTGGTGACAATGCTGCTCGACGAGGTGGAGGCGGCTGCTGACACGGCCCGCGCCAAGCTCCGAAGCGGCGGCTCACTCAGTGAAATCACCTATGACCTCCGGAACAAGGTCGACAGCGCCGTGCGGTCCTTGGTCGCCGAAAACTTCGCGGCCGTGGAAGCGGACCTGGCCGAGATTGCCGCCATGGGGCTCGGGGGCAAGATGGGCACGCCTGAACCGGACGAACTGGACGGGGCAGTGGAGCGGATGTCCCAGCGGGATTGGTCCCCGCTGGGGGCGCTGGGATCGGTGCAGGCCGTGCTGGACGCTGTGTCCATTGAACGCCCCGACGAAGCCCAGCCGGTAATGCCGCTGGCTACCATCTCCGTGACAGAGGACATGGCGACCTCGATGCGGCTGCATGCGATGGGCTGGCAAAGCGTCTACCACCACGAGGTCCTTGCCCACGGGCTCGCCCCGGAGGACCTCAAGACCATGCTCACCCAGCGGCTGCGCTGGGCCCAAGGCACCGTCCAGGTGATGCTCCGCGAGAACCCGCTGGCGCAACGGGGGCTGAAGCTCGGCCAACGGCTGATGTACTTCTCCACAATGTGGAGCTACCTCAGCGGCTTTGCCGCGGTCATCTACTTCGCCGCACCGGTCATCTACCTCACCTTGGGCATCCTCCCCGTCAATAGCCTAAGCACGGACTTCTTCATCCGATTCATTCCGTTCATGGTGGTCAACCAGCTGCTGTTCGCGGTGGTGGGTAAGGGCGTCAGCACCTGGCGCGGGCAGCAGTACAGCCTTGCTCTCTTCCCCACCTGGGTCAAGGCGTGCACGACGGCGGCCCGTAATGTCTGGCTAGGACGCCCCCTCGGATTTGCCGTCACTCCGAAAGCCCGCCAATCCGAAGGGAGCAGCTGGAACCTGATCACGCCGCAGCTGGTGACCATGGCGTTGCTGGTTGTTGCCCTCCTGGCAGGCACGGCAAGACTGGCCGCCGGGCTGAATGAACCCCTGGGCACTCTGGTGAACGTGGCGTGGGTTATCTTCGATTTGCTGATCCTGAGCGTGCTGGTCAAAGCTGTCAGGTACAAAGGGTTCAAGCCCGACGAAAGGAACGCCGATGCAGTTCACCGTTGAGACAACGCCCGGTTATGCCGAAGTGAACGGGAGCGGCCGGCTGAACATGGTCGCAGCCCCCCGCCTCCGCGAAGTTGTGGCCGCAGTCGTGGCTGACGGGAACCACCATGTGGTGGTGAATATGGCGGGCACGGAGTTCATGGATTCCTCCGGCCTCGGGGCGCTGATCGGCTGCCTGAAGATCGCCCGCCAAGCCGGGGGCGACCTCCGCATCGCGAACGTGCAGCCGCAGGTGAAGATGGTGCTTGAGCTGACAAGCATGCACCGCGTGCTGACCCCGTACCAGAGCGTCGAGGCAGCGTTTTCCAATGACTGAGGTCCTGGCCGAAACATCGCGCCAGGGACTGGCCACGGCGGAAACTGTCGACGCCCTGCACGAGGACTTCGAGGCACTGTGGACGAAAGCCGGCTTCGTTCCGGATATGGACCGCATGGCCTTCTCGACGGCCGTGATCGAGGCCGCAACCAACGTGGTGCAGCACGCCGTCCCCGCTTCCGATACTCCCCTGCAGCTCGGCGTCGAGATCACCATACGGTCCCGCCGGCTGGAAGCACGTATTTCCGAAATCGGCGCAGCACCTTCCCGCCCCGGCTTCCCGGACCAGCACGGGCATGAGGTTGACGCGGAATCGGAGTCAGGCCGTGGACTCAACCTGATCCATGCCTTGGTCAGCACGGTCACCTTCGAGCGCCACGGCGAGGACAACGTCTGGGTTCTCTGCCGCCACGCCTCCGAGGACAGCCCCTAAAGCCGCCGGCAGGCTACTAGTCAGCTGCGAGTTCGCCGCGGACCAGCCGCCGGGCGACTTCGGTCAGCAGCTCCAGGCCGCGCAGGGCGTCGTCGTCGCGGGTGAATTCGGCTTCGTTGTGGGAGACACCGTCGACGCTGGGGACGAAGAGCATGACCGTCGGGACAACGTCCTTCATGTTGGTCGAGTCATGCCCGGCCACGGTCATGATGTCGGTGTGGCTGAGGCCGAGCCGCTCGGCACTGGCGATGCCAAGCGCAACACCGGCAGGCTGGTAGGACACCAGTCCCCACTGGTGGGTCAGCTCGAGACTGACCGCCGTGCGGGAGGCCACCTCCGCGTCCGCGATGCGCTTGTCCAGCAACTCCTTGGCCCTGGCCAGCACGTCCTCGTCCGGAGACCGCAGGTCCAGGTTCATGACCGCCTGCCGCGCAACGGTCACCGGCGAGTTGGGCAGCACATACATTTCCGACACCGATGTGTGCAGCTGCCCCGGGGCGAACTCGGCCGCGAGGTTGCGGGCGGCGGCGATGACCAGCGCTGCTCCGTAGAGGGCGTCCCGGCGGTCCTCCATCCGGGTGGAGCCGGTATGCGACTGCGCCCCGTCGACCGTCACGCGGTACTTGCTGGCTGCCCACGTACGGTCCACGATCCCGACCTGGGTGCCGGTTTCCTCAAGATTCCTGCCCTGCTCAATGTGGATTTCGGCATACCGGGCCACATCAGCCAGCACGGGGGCGCCGCCGTCGGCACTGCGGTGCCCTTCGGCCAAGGCTTCCGCAACCGTTGTTCCGGCCGGGTCTTCCGTGGCCAGCGCCTGTTCCAGGGCCAGCTTGCCGGTGAAGACGGAACTGCCCATCATGCTGGGTGTGAAGCGGCTGCCTTCCTCGTTGAACCAGTTGACCACGGCGACGTTGTACACCGCGTCGATTCCTCCGTCAGCGGCTTCGGCTGCGACGCGGGCCGCGGCATGCGCGCCGGCCAGCACGCCGTAGGCGCCGTCGTACCTGCCGGCCAGCGGCTGGGAGTCCAGGTGCGACCCCAGCAGCACGTAGGGGGCACCGGGAGCAAGTTCAACGGTGCCGAATTGGTTGCCGGCGGCGTCGATGGTTTCGGTGAAACCGTGCTGTGCCAGCCACTCGCCGAACCAGCGGCGGGTGGCGTGGTCCGCCGTCGTACCCGCCTGCCGGTCAACGCCGCCGCCGGCGGTGGCGCCGAAACCGGACATGGTGGTGAAGTCTGCAAGGAATTCCTGGTTGCTGGTACTCATCGGGTTTCTTCCCGGGTTGCGGCAGTCGCCGTCTCCGCGGCTTCCGTGGCCGGGAAGTTTTCCGCCCCGAAGCGGATCTCGCCGCCCACCATGGTGGCCAACACCTGCGTGGAACTGATGCGCGAGGGGTCAACGGCAGTGGGGTCCTGATCCAGGAAAACCAGATCGGCGAGCATGCCGGGCACCAACCGCCCCTTGTTCTCTTCCGTTCCCGTGGCCGCCGCGGATCCAGCGGTATAGGCAGCCAGCGCGTCGGCCGCGGTGATCCTCTCGTTGGGCCCGTAGACCTTGCCGGAAGGGGTCAGCCGCTGCACGAACGACTGCATGACATCGAGCGGCCGGCCGTTGGAGACCGGCCGGTCCGAGCTCCCCGGCAAGGTGGCGCCGCGTTTGAGCAGGCTCTGGGCCGGGTAGGACGTCGCCGTCCGTTCCGGACCAAGCAGCCTCGCCATGCCATCACCGAACTCGGTGATGAAGTGCGGCTGCGGGACCAGGACAATTCCCGCCGCTGCGATGCGGTCCAGCTGTTCCGGCCGGACCACGCCTCCGTGCTCAATCCTGTTGGGCAGCGGCTTGCGGCCGTAGGTTTCCTGGGCTTCCGTGATGATGTCGATCGCGTGGTCCACGGCATGGTCGCCGATTGCATGCATGGCTATGGCCCAACCCGCCCGGTACGCTTCGAGTGCCGACGAGCGCAGTTCTGCGGCGTCCATCTGCAGGTAGCCGTGGTTGTGCGGGCACCCGACATACTCTTCGGTGACGTAGGCGGTGCTGCCCAGCAGCGATCCGTCGCTGAAAATCTTCACCGGCCCCAGCCGGAGCCAATCGTCGCCCAACCCGGTGCGGATGCCGGCGTCGAGCCCCCGGGAGTCCGGGTCTGCCGCATGCCCCGGAACATGGTGCAATGCATCCAAGACCAGCATCGGCTGCATGCGCACGCTCAGCAGTCCCTTGTCGCGTGCGCTCTGGTACGCGGCGAACTCGCGCGGCGAGTAGCCAATCCATCCGCCGGCAATGCCGGCGTCGGTGACGCTGGTGATGCCCTCGGTCAGGTAGTGGGACGTGGCGAGGTCCAGGGCGCGCTCAAGGGTGGCCAGCGGGTAGGGCAGCATAATGTCCTGCACCAGCCGCATGGCGTTCTCCTCGAGCAGCCCGGTGGGCCGGCCCTCGGCATCCCTGGCGACGACGCCGCCGTCGATGGGCGCATCGAGGTCTGCCCCGCGTTCCACAATCAGGTCGAGTGCAACGCCATTGACATTGCAGGCGTGGCCGGAAGAGTGCTTGATCCATACCGGGCGCCCGCCGGCGGCAGCATCCAGCCGGTCTCGGTCAGGCTGGGCCCCACCGTGCAGCAGCGGGCTGTACCCGGAGGCCACGACCCAGTCGTCCTCCGCGAGTGACGATGCTGCTTCGGCGATCACCGCATAGGCGTCCTCGAGGCTCTCGACGGACCCAAGGTTTGCTTCCATCAGGCCCAGCCCGAACCACACGCTGTGGGCGTGCACATCATTGAAGCCGGGAACGACGACGGCCCCAGCGGCGTCCACAATCCTGCGGGCGCGCGGGACGCTCTGCTCGTCGACGTCGAGCGCCAGCACCTTCCCGTCGTGGATCAGCAGGCTTTCAGCCACCGGATGGCCGGGGTCCTGGGTCAGTACGCGGGCGTTGCGGATCAGGAGATCGACGAGCATGAGTCCTCTTCGTGCTTTCGCTGCGGCGTGCCCGGAGCGACGGATGGCGAACAGGGCCGTGCCGGCCGCCTCCCCTATTCAACACTGGAGCTTTGATGCGCTCAATGGCTAAAAGACGCCATAAGACGCCGGGGAATTAGGCAATTGCATAAGATCGGTCCATGAGCGAGTCGCGCGTACAGACCAAGCCGCACAACGGCAGCCGGCCCCGGGACTTTGCGCCGGACCCGTCGGCCGAACCGCAGTGGACCGAACTTATCCAGCGCTTGTGGCGGGAGCGCGATTCACTGGTCAGCGACTTCCTGGAGCGCTTCGCCGCCATCTCCTATGAGGGCGCGCTGGTTCCGGACGAGGACGTCCACCGGACGGCGCAAGACACCATGGAGATGTTTTTGTTCCTGTTGGCCGGCTTGGATCTCCCTCCCGATCTTCAGTCCTTGCCGCGGGACGTGGCCGCGCGGCGGGCGCGTCAGGGGGTTCCGCTGGAGGCCTTCCTCGGCGCTGTCCGCAACGACTTCAGGGTCCTGTGGAAGGGACTCGAACGAGTTGCGCGCGGCCACGGCACCGACATCCTCGTTGCCAACATGGACCGCGTCCTGGACACCGTGGAGAGCTACGTCAGCAGCATCCAACAGGCCTTTTCGGAAGAAGAAGCCCTGCTGGCCCGAGACAAGCAGCTGCACCGGCAACGGCTGCTTTCACGGCTCTTCAACACGGATACGCGAAATAGCGCCGAAGTGTCGGACATCGCCGCGGGACTGGAAGTCCAGAGCTCGGACGTGTTCGAACTGGTGGCCATCACCAAAGAGACACTGGCGAAGTTGCAGCGGCAGCCGGCGGCTGACCGCCAGACCTTCTCCTATGAACGGGCCGGGGCGCTGTACCTTTTCCGCGTAGTCCGTTCCGGCCGGACCTGGCAGGACGATCCGCCCGAGTTCCCGGCCGGCTTCGTCCCCGCAGTTGAAGGCCTGGCCGCGATTCCGCAGGCGGCTGCATCAGCGCTGGTTCTGGCTGCCAAGCACGGGGCCGCAACAGGACTGGCCACCATCGCGGGAACCTGGATGACAATCGCCAGGGACCTTCTGGAGGACACCCTCCCCGGATTCTCGCATCCGGTCACCGAGGCCTTGGACCACTGCACGCCGCACGAGCGCCAGCGGTTGCTGCAGGTGGCTCGAAGCTACGGACGCACGGGGTCGATCAAGGAAACGGCGGAGGAACTGTACTGCCACCGAAACACGGTGGTCAACCGGCTGCATTCCCTGGAAGAGGTGATCGGCCTCGATATGACGGTGCCTGCGCAGGCAGCCTTGGCACTGGTTGCGCTGGCGGACTACAAAAACTGACGTTTCTTGTTGATATGCACAAATCGTCGTTGTCAAGCCGGTGAGTATTGTCATTGTTTAGGTGATTGGCACTCCCTTACAGTCGAGAGGTACTTCACAGCTCTACCGCGGGATGTCCTCCGTTCAGGGCCAAAGGAATGACGGGCTGCCGCTGCCTCCTGCGACGGGGCCGGCCCCGCACAGCTTGAAAGGCAACCACGTGTCGACGCCGCAATCTATCAATACTCCGGGTGCTCCACCCACCATTTCCGGCAAGGATGCCGGCAAGATCGCCCGGGCCGCCTTCGTTGGGACGGCTCTCGAGTGGTACGACTACTACCTCTTCGGCACAGCCGCAGCCCTGGTCTTCAACCGCCTGTTCTTCACGGACCTTGATCCCACGGCAGCCCTGCTGGCGTCGTTCGCCACGTTCGGCGTCGGCTTCGCCGCCCGACCGATCGGTGCTGTCCTGTTCGGTTACATTGGCGATAAGTTCGGGCGCCGCCCCGCGCTGCTGACCACCATCGTGATGATCGGCATTGCCACCGGCCTCATCGGGCTGCTGCCGGACTTCGGCAGCATCGGACTGGCCGCCCCCATCCTGCTCGCCGTGCTGCGACTCGTCCAGGGCCTGGCCGTGGGCGGCGAATGGGGCGGCGCCGTGACCATGGCCGTGGAGCACGCCCCGGCTGAGAAGCGCGGCCGTTACGCCGCCATGGTCCAGATCGGTTCGCCGGTGGCGACCCTCCTGGCCTCCACTGCGTTCACTCTGGTGCTGCTCTTCCCCTCCGACTTCTTTGACGCCTGGGGCTGGCGCATTCCCTTCCTGCTGGCCTTCCCGATGCTCCTGATCGCGCTGTGGATCAGGATGAAGGTGGAAGAGTCCCCCATCTTCAAGGATCTCCTGGCCCAGGAAGAGACGTCCAAGGTTCCGGCCGTCGACGTCTTCCGTCATGCCGGCGGCCGCCTGGTGGTTGCCGTGCTCGCCGCCCTGCTGGGCGTGGGCGGCTTCTACATGATCACCACCTTCGTGGTCAGCTACGGCGTCAACACCCTCGGCGTGGACCGCAATGTCATGGTCAACGCCACCCTGATCGCCGCCGTCGCGCAGATCATCGTCACCATTCTGATGGGCCGGCTTGCGGAAAAGATCGGCCCCGGCAAGGTCACCATGTGGGGCGGCATCCTCACCGCCGCCCTGGCCTTCCCGCTGTTCGCCATGATCGACACGAAGTCGCCGCTGCTGATCACCCTGGCCATCACGCTCGGCATCATGCTGATCGCTGTGGCGTACGCGGTCAACGGCGCGCTGCTGACCGAACTGTTCCCGGCCAAGCTGCGCTATTCCGGCGTGGCCCTGGGGTACAACATTGCCGGCGCCACCAGTGGCTTCATGCCGATGGTCGCGACCGCCATGCTCGGCGTTTCCGGCAACCAGTCCTGGGGCGCGGCCATGATCCTGGCCATCATCGCGCTACTGACCGCCGTCGGCGGCTTCCTCGGCGAGCGGATGCGCGTCGAGGACAAGCGGATCGTGGCAGACAGCTAGGCCCAATGCCCGCCGACTCGGGCGGGCGCCGACCGCCGGAACGCACCGGTGGTCGGAAGCTTCACTCTCCAACACCCGTGGGGGAGCCGTCCTTCCCGGCGGCTCCCCCACCTCATATCAAGGAGCTTTGGATGATCACTGAAGAACAGTCCCGGCGTATCCTCGAGGCCGTCGACGCCGCCTTCGACGCACAGTTGGCCTTTACCCAGGAGTTAGTGAAGCACCCGTCGCTGCGCACCCAGGAAGGCAGCGCCCAGGACCTGCTGCACTCTGCGATGGCGGCCCGCGGGCTGGACATGGACCGCTGGCAGCTTGATCCCGATGAGCTCGCCACCCATCCGGGCTTCGGCCCGGTGACTGTCTCCTACGAGGATGTCACGAACGTCGTCGGCACCTACCGTCCCGCCGCCGAGGCCGGCCGCTCCCTGATCCTGAACGGGCACGTCGACGTGGTCCCGGAGGGTCCGGACGAGGCATGGTCCCGCTCACCGTGGGATGCCCCGATCATCGACGGCTGGATGTACGGGCGCGGCGCCGGTGACATGAAGGCGGGGCTGGCCGCCAACCTTTTCGCGTTCGACGCCGTGCGGGCCGCCGGTCTTGCGCCCGCGGGCCGCATCCACTTCCAGTCCGTGGTGGAAGAAGAGTGCACCGGCAATGGTTCCCTGTCGGCGCTCATGCGCGGCTATCAAGCAGATGCGGTCATCATCCCGGAGCCCGAAGAGGACATGCTGGTCCGGGCCAACGTCGGGGTCCTCTGGTTCAAGGTGCGTGTCACCGGCAACCCGACCCATCCGCGCGAGATGGGCACCGGCTTCAACGCCATCGACGCCGCCTACACCGTGATCACCGCCCTGCGCGAGGTCGAGGAGAAGTGGAACGCGGACCGGGGCCGGCACCGCTACTTCGAGGACCTGGAACACCCCATCAACTTCAACTTCGGGCAGATCGTCGGCGGCGATTGGCCCTCCAGCGTGCCCGCATGGTGTGAATTCGATGTGCGGGCGGCCATCTACCCCGGCATTCCGGCAGAGCAGGCGTGGAATGAACTGCAGGAGCGCCTCGCGCAGCTTCAGACTGGACCGGCAGCGATCCAGGCCGTCGCCACCAAGACCGGATTCTTCGCCGAGGGCTATGTATTGGAACCCGGCAGCGAAGCTGAGTCCCTGCTGGAGAGCACCCACCAGCAGGTCTTCGGCTCGGAGCTGGCGAGTTTCACCACCCCCGGCTATTTGGACGGACGCGTCTTCACGCTCTACGCGGACACTCCCACGCTGGTGTACGGACCGGTTTCCGAGGCGATCCACGGCTTTGACGAGCGGGTGTCCATCGAATCAATCCGCCGAATTACCAAGAGCATCGCCCTGTTCATTGCCAACTGGTGCGGCGTGGAAGAGCGGCAGTAGGACCGCAGCTGCCACCGCTGTCCGGCCAACCGGCGGTGGCAGCCTAGTCGCTGTGTTTTCGGAGGAACTCCGGCAGCTGACGGCCTTCCCACCACGACACCGCGTGGTTGATCACTGTGCCCAGCACCAGGGACACAGCGATGGCCAGCAGCACGGCGAATTCGGTGGACAGCCTCGGCCAGGCGCCGGACGCGGCACCGATGCCCACGGAGTAGGCAGACCACAGCACACCGGCGATGGCGGAGTGGGCCAGGAACCTGCCCGCGGGCTGCGGGATCATCGCGGCGGCCACGTTGAGCGTCAGCCGTCCCATCGGCACGAACCGGGAGGTCAACACCAGCGGCAAGCCCTTGCTGCCCAAGTTGGTCCGCGCGGCGCTGAAACCGGACTGCCAGTGGCGGCCGGAGAAGAACTTCCGCTCGGTGAGGTTGAAGCGGCGCACCAGGACGAAAGTGGCGGCATCACCTGCCACGGCCCCCACCAGCATGACTGCCGCCAGCAGGTAAGGGTTCAGCTGGTGCGAATGCACCGAAAGCGACCCCAAGGCGACGAACAAAGTGGTGCTGGGCACCGGCGGAACCAGCGCCGCAATGGTCACGAAGAGCGCCCCGATCGGGTAGATCCACCAGTCGTCCAGACTGCGCAGCAGCACGCCGAGTTCATCCATCCCTCTATCCTCTCCGATAGGCGCGGAGCGACGTCCGAACGGAGGGCGCGCGGGGGTCCTTCAACAACCCTCGTGCCTAGACTTAGCCCATGAGCAACATGGAGACTGCGCCCCAGGAAGTTGTCTGCACTTTGGAAGCGGACAGCCCAAACGCGGAGGTCCTGGCTCCTCGGGACGTGCCGCTCGGCGGCATCCGGGCCATGAGCGTGCGGCGGACGCTGCCACAGAAACGCCGCAGCCTGATTGGATCCTGGTGCTTCCTGGACCACTACGGACCGGACCTGGTCCCGGCCACAGGCGGCATGCAGGTTCCCCGGCACCCCCATACCGGCCTGGCCACTGTCAGCTGGTTGTTCTCCGGCGAGATCGCCCACCGGGATTCAGCGGGATTCGAGGCCATGGTCCGGCCGGGAGAGGTCAATCTGATGATCGCCGGCCGCGGCATCTCCCACCAGGAATTCTCGACGACGGAGACCACCGTGCTGCACGGTGCACAGCTCTGGTTCGCGCTGCCCGAATCAACCCGGAACATGCCGCCGACGTTCGAACACTACGCTCCCGCCCCCGTCGTCGGCGCCGGAACGGAACTGCGGGTGTTCTTCGGTTCACTGGCCGGCTCCACGTCCCCTGTCAACACCTACACCCCTCCGCTCCTCGGCGCCGAAGCCACACTGCGGCCGGGGGCCCGGCTGGAACTGGATTTGAACGCTGATTTCGAACACGGAATCCTGCTGGATACCGGCGACCTTCTGCTGGACGGAGAGAAGGTTCCCGTGGACCACTTGGTCTACCTCGCCACCGGACGCAACCACCTCGTGCTCGAGGCCGGAACCGCCCCGGTCCGGCTGATCCTCATCGGCGGCCAGCCGCTGGCCGAGCAGATCATTATGTGGTGGAACTTCGTGGGCAGGAGCCACGACGAGATCGTGGCCTACCGCGCTGCGTGGCAAGCCGAGATCGGCGTCGAACCGGCGCCGGAACCGGAAAGCGGAACCTATCCGGACGGCGCCCCGTATCCCCGGTTCGGGCCCTTCCCGGACGGAATGCCCGCGCCGCTGCCTGCACCCACGCTGCCAACGGTCCAGCTGCGCCCGCGCGGCTGACTTCTGCCAGACTCCCCGCGACCGACTCTCTTTGGAGGAACTGTGGAATCCGAGCCAACCATCACCGTCCGCTTGAACACCGACAAGCGCCGTTATGAACTGGTGCACGAGGACAAAGTCATCGGCAAGGCCCACTGGTTGCCGTTCGAGGGACCCGCGCGACCTGAACGGATTTTCTTCCACACCACCGTCGACGAGGCGTATTCCGGCCAGGGACTCGCGGGACGTCTGGCCCGCTACTCGCTCGACGACAGCATTGCCGCAGGATTGGCCGTTGTCACCGTCTGCCCCTATTTCAAGGGGTACGTCGACAAGCACCCGGAGTACCAGCCTGCTACGGTTCCCGTCCGGCCGGGGCACTTGGAAGCGGTCGATCGGGTTACCGGCTAGGGAGCACGCCCCTTGCGGCCGAAAGGGCCGCCCGATGCCCCGGGCAAAGGCCCGGCAGACTGTGCCGAGGAACTCCCGCCCACCTCCAACAGTTGGAAGGGGAGATGGTCACCACGCCCGGCTTTGATTCCGGGCAGGCAAGGAGCGGAACGTGGGAATGTTCGACAAGCTGGTTCAAAAGGGCAAACATATGGCGGTCCAGTACGCCAAGGAGCAACTCGCCCAGCGCACCGGACAGCAGCGCCAGCAACGCCCGCAGGGCTCCGGCCAGGGCTCGGGTTACGGCCAGAACAACGGGTACGGGTACGGACAAGACCGTGGGTACGACGGCGGCGGCTTCAACCGCTCCAGTGGCAGCAACAACCAGCCCTACGCGTCCGGGTCACAGCCTCGTGACCGTAGGCCCGGACAGACCGCCGGAGTTGGCCCCGACCAGGCGGCCATTGCGAAATACAAATACATGCTCCAAACGGCACCGCCGCAGGATATGGAACGGGCCCACATCGAAGCCTTCAACCGGTTGACCCCGCAGCAGCGCGCGATGCTGCGGGACGAGCTCAACAGCCAACTTCCGGCCTCCGAACGGGCTGCTTCCGACAGGCCGGAGACTCTGGCCAGGGCCGCAACCCGTGCCGAAGTAGCGCGGCCGGGGTTCATGGAACGGATCCTCGGACGGTCCGGATCGGGCCGGGGCGGCGGACGTCTGGCAGCGGGAGCGGCCGGTGCTGCCGGGGGCCTTGGGGCCGGGCTGCTGGCCGGCGTGGCCGCCGGCTTTGTCGGTTCTGCCATCGCCGGTCCCCTGCTGGATGGGTTTTCGGGCATCGGGGAAGGAATTGCCGGCGCCGCTGACGGTATCGGCGATAGTGTCGCCTCCGCGGGCGAGGGTTTCGCCGAAAATGCAGGCTTCGGCGGCTTGTTCGGCGACGGCGGTGCCGGCGGCTTCTTCGGTGATGGTGCCGAGGGAATCGGCGACTGGGAAATTTAATTACTCCGGCACTCTGGATAGACGAACCGAGGCCGCTGCGAGGTGGCGGATGGCCGTGCTGGAACCTGCAATGACGGCTCCGCCATTGCCCCTCCCTGCCTCGATCGGTCGGCGGCGGCTCGTCCGTTCGGCGGGATTTAAGTGCTACACCCAGGCGACAGCCCGGACGGGTGCTCCATCCGTTGCGGTGAGCTTGAGCGGGAAGAAGCCGACACGGCAGCGGGCGGGCAGACTGGTGGCGTGCCGGACGTTTTCCACGATCAGACCGTCGGATCCCAGTACCAGCTCATGCACCGGAAGGCTGAAGGTCTCGTCGGGCTGCAGCGTTGGGTCGGGATTTAGCGTGTCAACGGCGAGTACACGCATCCCCCTGGCCCACAGCTCGTCGGCCGCGGACCGCGAGAGCACCGGATGGTCGAGGTAAGCTTCCGAGCCGAAATGGCTGTCCCAGCCGGTCGCCAGCAGCACGATCCTCGGCACGTGCTCCTGGACTTGGCCGGCGAACTGATGCCAGCGGATCTCCTCGCCAGCCCCCAGCCCGGGGATGTGCAGTACCAGCGCCTCATCCACCAGTTCCTCCAAGGCCACATCCGACGTGGTGCGACCACCCGGGACGCTGTGGCACGGAGCGTCGAAGTGAGTACCGGTGTGGCTGCCCAAGTGCAGCTCGGAGACCTCCACCCCGTTCTGCGGGATCGTCAGCGTGCCGGTGATCCCGACCTGCGGGTCCCCGGGAAAGACTTGCATCCCCGAGGACACCGGGTGGGAAAGGTCTATGAGTCTCACGGGCGCGCTCAGGCTGCCGTGCCCGCGCCGGGAGACGCCGCGCCCTGGGCAGCACCGGGTTCTTGGGCCAGATGCCCGGCACTTTCACTGGCGAAACGTGAGCGGCTCTTGATGGACAGGGCCAGGTACAGCAGGAAGCTAAGCAGGAATGCCGGGATGGTGGCACCCACCGGACTGGGCCAGAGGTAGGTCAGGATGTAGGAGGCAGCGGCACCGATGACCCAGACGGCGATGGCGGCCCAGTTGATGCCGGCGGTATACCAGTACCTTCCACCGTCTTCACGCAGAATGTCACGGCCGTAAGTACGGCGCTTGATGATGTAGTAGTCCACGATCATGATCGCGAACACCGGCACGAAGAACGCCCCGATCATGACAAGGAAGTCGGTGAACTGGTTCAGCAGGGCCATCCAGGTGGAACCTGCAATCGAGACGACGCCGACTACCAGCGCCGTAGGCAGGAACCGGAGCTTCCGGCGCGCCTGGGCGTTCACGATGGAAGTGACCATGCCGTAGACCACCATGGAGTTGGTGGCCATCACGGACATGAAAATCACGATGGCCAGCGGTGTGCCGAAGGCTCCCACAATCACCGTCGGGTCGAACTCGGCGGCCGGCTCTCCTGAGAGAATCACATAGCCAATGGCGGTGGCACCCAGCGCCATGGCCAGGACCGTGGAGAGTGTGTAGCCAACGCCGGAGCCGAGGACACTGGCACGGCTGGACTTGGCCAGTCGATTGAAGTCGGCGGACAGCACGGTCCAAGAGATGGCCGTGGCGATCACAATATCCAACACCACGAAACTGGTGTAGCCGAGCGACTCATCGACGCCTATCGCACCAAAATCCGCAGGACTGTAGGTGGTGAAAGCAGTAATAAAGACGTAGACCATGATCGCCAAAATGACGACGGCGAGCCACGGCTCCACTTTGGCGATGCCCTCATGCCCGAGGATTGCCAGGCCCACCACCAAGGCCTGGCAAAGAACGGCGAAGAGGATCGGGTTGGAGAATCCGGTCAGCTGGGCAACCACGTAATTGACAGTGACCCCGGCCAGCATCGCCTGCACCCAACTCCACCCCATCAGGATGATCACGTTTGCAGCCACAGGCAACAGGCTGCCCCTGGTGCCAAACGCGCCGCGGGTGATCGCCATGGTCGGCAGGCCCGTGCGGGTACCGATATTGCCGATCAGGGTCAGCACGACGGCGCCGACCAGCGTGCCGATTACGATCAGCCAGATGGCGGAGCTGAAGTCGATCCCGGGGATGAAGAGGGTGCCGGTCAGCAGTGTTGTGACCACGAAGTTGGCGGCCAGCCAGATCATGCCGATTCGAGGCATAGACAGTGTGCCGCGGATCGGCCCAAAGCCGTCTGCATTCTGCTGCAGGTGGTTGTCGAGACGCCGGTAGAGGTTCATGTCCGTCCTAGGTGGATGAAAGATTTAGCAAAAAGGGCCTTAGGCCTGGCCCGGGCGAGGAACCGGCGAGAGATGTTCGTGCACGGCAATCAGTCCGCCGTCGTCGTCTCCGCGAAATACGATGGTTTCCCGCTCCCGGTACGAGTCCTTGCCGTCCGGCAGGGCCACGGTGGTTTCCACGTCGTGCGTGAAGACAGCGCCGCCGGGGAAGACGGTCACCTGCTGGTTGATTGATTCGCAAGCGATCACGCGCCAGCCCTCAGCCAGCCAGCCCTCCCATAACGCCTCGTAGGCGGCGCGGTTTTCCACCGGCCGGGGCTCGGTATGGAAAATGAAGCTGGCTTCCGGAGCGAACCCGGCGAAATAACGGTCCGTGTCGCTCGCGGAGAAGGCGCTGACAATGGCCGCGGCAGCGTCCAGCACCTGCTGGACAGGCGGGGTGGGTGATTGAACGGCGCCCAAAGGTGCCTCCTTGCTGCGCGCGAACGGCGGCTGGATGAAAGTTTCCAAGATGCAACAAGTGTTGCCTATAAGTGATCTCTACCGCAAGTGTGGGCCGTCACATCGCGCTCGGACAGGCAATACGGTGGCCTCCGCAGCCGTGGAGTCGGGGCAACGGACCGCTTGGAGTCACCGCGGTCTCCACCACGGACCTAGAAACAAACCCGCGCGTCGGCTATATAGCTAGCGCCCCTCAACGCGTGGTTGAGGGGCGCTAGCCGTGCAGTCACTTCTCAGGCACGCGGGAGGACAGAACCCGACGCCGCGGCGGCACCGTCGTCGTCATTGTCCTCGACAGCGGGCGGTGGGGTGATCAGCAGGGCGGTGCCTTCGTACGGCCCCAACTGGAGGAAGAAGCTGTGCAGGTCGTCGACCGTCCCGACGGTGTCGCCGCTGAACGCGTCGGTCACCTCCGAGCCCAGCGCCAACGCTTCCGAGCGAACGGTGCCGGCCACCTCCTGGCCGGAGAAGTTCAGGACCGTAACCTCCTGCCCGCCGGAGACCAGCTGGTGCACCATCACCAGCATGCCGCGGTGGGAGACGTCCGGGACGTCGATCAGCGCACTCTTGGCAATGCCGTGCTCTTCGCGGACAGCCAGAATCCGGGCCAGCTGCCGGGCGAACGACGATTCGTCCTCCAGCTGCTCGGGCAGCGTGCCGTACAACGCCTTTGCCATGGGCATCCCGGAGGTTGACGTCTCGGCGGACGGGTCGAAGCCCATCAGGTCATGGGCGCCGCGGTTGATCCAGCGGGTGTCCCCGCGCGACATCAGCCGGGACACCCGGCTGCGCTCCAGCGGCAGCATGCCGCACAGGTCCCAGCCGGAGAGGGCGAAAACCCCCGGCTGCAGCGCGTTGTACATGGCCAGCAACAGATGCACCCGGCGGATCTCCGCCGACTGCTCTTCGGTGATCGAGTCCAGATCGGTGATGCCCAGCACCGCGGTGATCACGCTGGCGGTGGTGCAGGCAATGCCGTTGGCGGTGAACACCAGGTTGTAGGGTGCGGCCTCGCCGGTGATCCCGTCCCGCAGGGTCTGCTGTACCTTGTGGGCCAGCTCGGCACCGGTGAGTTCCTCGCCGTCGAGCTCGTAGACATCGTCCTTGTGCTTGGTGGTGAAGTGGACCAGTTCGTAGGTCAGCTCGTCGTGGTTCTGCAGCGCGTGCACCAGCGACGCCTGGTCGATGCCGATTTCCAGCGCCAGCCGGAGCGTTAGCCGCAGGAACTCGGTGTCCGCGGTGACCAGGGCATGGTGGTAGGCCGGGCGGGTGACGAAGTCGTAGGACAAATCCGGTCCCGTGGCGGAGGTCTCCTTGATGTCGTCCATGCTGAGGTTCAGTTCCTGGAACGTAAAGCCGCCGACCTTGCGGACCATGCTGCCGATGATCTGGTTCGCTGCCGCGGAAAGCGGGTGTCCTTCCGACCAGCCCGGCGTTTCCTCCGCGCTTTTCTCCACGCCCAGGAACCCGTTGGCGTCGAGCCGGAGCGCCCCGGTGCCGAGGTCCACCAGCGAATGCAAGGCATCGCCCATCACCAGGCGCATGCCCGAGAACGTCGGATCCAGCCAGTTGATGGACGGCTGGCCCGCCTTGAAGTAGTGCAGGTACACCCAGCGGTGGGGCTTGCCGTCGACGTCCAGAACCGGCGGGGTGGCGCTCCAGTTGGTTTCCTTCACGCCGGGCTCGTAGAAGATGACGCGCTGGAGTTCGCCGATGATGTAGCCGGCCTGCTGCAGGGCCCGCTCGGTCGCGACATCGATATTGACCGAGTCCTCGCCCTCGGGAACATCCGGCAACAGATCCCAGTCGGACTCCGGGATATCGATCATGTGGTAAATGCCCGGATAGTCGCGGAAGTTCATTTCCGCCAGCCGGAAGTCTGCGCCCTTGCCGGTGTGGCCCGGCACGATATCGTCAACAATCGTTCCGCCATGGTCGGCAGCAACACCGCACATGTTCCGGAACTCATCCTCCGTGCCGAACAGCGGATCGATCGCCATGCTGATGCGGTCGAAGTGCCCGTCCACGCTGGGGGTGTGGTTCCAGCCGGTGAGTCCGCCGGCCAGCTTCACCGGACCGATGTGAATGGCCTTGATGCCAATCTGCTGGAAAGCCTCCCAGAGCCCGGCGTCCCCGAGCGCGGCCAGGAACGTCTGCCCGGGCCTGGTGATCAGCGACAGCGGGTAGGCCGTGAACCAGACCGACGCGCGCTCCACTGCAGCCCGCGGATTCGGATACGCGTACGGGTTCTGCCACATGCTGGCCTGCCCCGAGAGCTGGCGTCCCAGCACCTTCGCGTCGCCCAGCATGGACTGGTTGCGCAGCCACTCCACATAGACACTGTTGCGCGCGTCCGGCTCGAACGGCGGGTGGCCGGGCACGAAGTGGCGGCGCCGGGCCTTCGGCCGCAGCGAGCGGGGCCGGGCGGGGTAAAACTGCTCGTCGAAGCTGATGTCCGGTGCCTGCGGTTCGGTTAGGGGCTCGACGGCGGCGCCCTGGCCGTCTGCGCCGGCGGCAGCACCGCCGTCGTCATGGCGGGTCCGCTCAAGGACTGGTTCGTGCCCAGGAACCGAATCGTTCATGGCGTCATCTCCTTCGTGCTCGACTGCTGGAATTATCCAGACGCGCTTTCTTCCAACACTGCCAGACGGCCCGGGCCGCCACTACCCCCGCGCCCCGCCAGCCGGGCCGTTCCGGTTCTTCCACCCGGCGCCGCTGGTGGCGTCGCTCCACCAAACCCGTGACAACGACGGCGGTGCTGCCGCCCTCCGCGGGCAGGCGCACGAGGCCTTCGCCAAGGCGGCCGTTCGGCGTCCCCGAGCGGTCAACTCGCGCGGGCGCTGCGGTGCTCGTGGGCGTATTCGGCGGTCACCAGGATGGGCAGGTGGTCGGACTGTCCGCGCGGCAGCGTCTCCACGCTCTGGATGTCCAGGCCCAGCGAGGTGGCGAAATCGAAGTGGCCGCGAAAGAGCTTGTAGCGGGTGTAGGTCCGGCGGTTGCTCAGCGTAAGTTCGTAGCCGGTTTCCTTCAGGTGCTCAATCAGGTTCTTGGTGAAGAAAGGGTAATTGAAGTCACCCACCATGAGTGTCATCTGCTCGCCCTGGCCGCCCAGCTCAAGCAGGGCTTCGTGGCCGGCTTTGATCTGGTGACGGCGCAGGGAGTTGGTGGCGGTCAACGGTGCTGCGTGGAAGTCGCCGACCACCAGCTCATGCTTGGTCTGGTTGTCCACCATCTTGACCCCGAGCAGCCGCTCGTGGGCAGGCGCCAGCACATAGTCATGCAGCGACTTTTTGAGTTCAAAGGTGTTGGTATCGACCGCCGAGAACCTGGTTTCGTCGTAGTAAACGGCCAGTCCCAGCCTGTTTCCCTTGGTCGAATCGGCCATCCGCAGGTGCCCCAGTTTGTCGGGCAGCTTCTCCGTGTCTGCTTCCTGCAGGCACATCACGTCGACGTCGTAGCGATCGGTCAGATCCTCAAGTTCCGCGCTGGCACTGTGCTTCCGAAGGTTGTAGCTGATAGCCCTCAGCAATGGAGCTCCCTTCCCTGACGACGGTGGCTGTAGCCTGCGCCCATACTACAGAGGCAATCCGACCCTCACATTCAGCAAGCAACTGCCAAGGCACCCTCAAGGGCCGATTTACGCCGGACCGGCGCCGGTCGCCAGAAGCGGCGCCGGTCCCGTCCTCGCCCCCGGGACGGGTGGCCCCTTAGGTTCCGCAGAACGTCCGGTAAGTGCCGAAGTCTTCCGGCGGGGCGGCGGCGTAGCGCTCCAGCCCGGGGCGCTCGTCGTACGGCCGGGCCACCGCGTCCAGGAGGCGGTTCAGCGGATCCAGGTCCCCTCCCGCAGCGGAGGCGAGGGCCTCCTCGACCAGGTGGTTGCGCGCGATGTAAACGGGGTTCACCTGGTCCATCAGGGCCGGGTCCGGCCCCACGGGAAGCCATCTCTGAATCCAGTCATCAAAACCCGCCGGGTCCGGAAACAGGCGCCGCGCAGCTTCAGGCCGGCCCCGGGCGGCCGCACCGAGACTGCGGAAGAACAAGGTGTGGTCTACCGTGCCCTCCTGAAGCAGTGCCAGCACGTCATGCACGAGCGGTGAGACCACCTCGGCGTCGACCTCGCCGTGCAGGCCGATCTTGGCCCGCGCGCCGGCCAGCCAGACGGCGCTGTACTCGCGCCTGAAGCCGCCCAGCGCTTCTGATGCGAGGGCGACTGCCTGTTCCTGGTCGTCGTGCAAAAGCGGCAGGAGAGCCTCGGCGAGGCGGGCGAGGTTCCACTCAGCCACCAGGGGCTGGTTGGCATACGCGTAACGACCGCTCTCGTCGATGGAACTGTAGACGGAGGCCGGATCGAAGGCGTCCATGAAGGCACAGGGCCCGTAGTCGATGGTTTCGCCCGAGATGGTCATGTTGTCGGTATTCATGACCCCGTGCACGAATCCCACGAGCATCCACTGTGCCACCAGCGAGGCTTGGGCGGCGATCACAGCCTGCAGCAGCGCCAGATAGGGGTGCTCATCGTCGGCAGCGGCCCTGTGGTGACGGGCAATGGCATGGTCGGCGAGCCGTCGCAGGAGGCCGGGGTCGCCCGTGGCGCGGGCGTACTGGAGGCTTCCCACGCGCAGATGGCTGCTGGCGACGCGGGCAAGAACCGCTCCCGGCAACTGGGTGTCGCGGTAAACCGGGAGCCCCGTCGCCACGACAGCCAGGGAGCGTGTGGTCGGGATGCCCAGGGCGTGCATCGCCTCGCTGACCACGTACTCGCGGAGCATCGGGCCCACCGGAGCCTGGCCGTCACCGCCTCGGGCAAACGGCGTGGCCCCTGAACCCTTGAGGTGGACATCGCGAAGGTGGCCGCCGGTATCGGTGATCTCCCCCAGCAGGAGCGCCCGCCCGTCGCCGAGCCGGGGAGAGTACCAGCCGAACTGGTGCCCGGCGTAGGCCTGTGCAACCGGAGTGGCACCAGCGGAGACCAGATTGCCCGTTAACAGAAGCAGGCCATCAGGGCCGCGCAAGGCGTCCGGGTCGAACCCCAGCTCATGGGCCAGCGGCTCATTGAGGACCAACAGCCGCGGGTCGCGGACCTCCTGCGCCCGCCACGGGACGGCCAGCTCGGCAAGCTCGCGGGCGAAGCGGCCATCAAAGGCGACGGTTGATTGTGCGGGAGCACTCATCCTCCAAGAATATCTACGACAACGTATCGGCATCACCCCCACCTGTCTGGGCCCAGAACGCCCGAAGGAAGAACACGATGAGCACGCACATCCACACCATCCTGAACCGGGCCGGAGAAGAGATGGTGTATATCGGACCTGACCACCCCTCCTACGAGCTGCTGGCCGGGCTGGTGGCTTCCGTTCACCAGGCCTGGCAGGAAGGCTATGAGCAAGGGCGCTGCGGTGGTGCCGACAAAAACCCGTATCGGGGCTACTAAGTCCAGTACCACCGCCACCACCAGTCAGTGCTCCGGACGGTGCCGCGTCAGCCCCGGCGAGTGCCCGCACCCGCACAGGGCGCAGCACTCACCGGTTGCAAAATAAGCAGATGTACCCCTAGCACTCCCTCCGCAGATAGGCAAAGCTGAAGGCAGGGGAAACTGGCGCCTGCCTCGATCATCCGGTTGCTCTCTTTCAGCCGGCCGGGCCGGGGTGCCGACGCAGAAGACGTCGCTCCTGCAGTTCCGGCATGGGACCGGAACGGTCAAAACACAGAGAGGTGTTGCGAGATGACTGACCTAGCAAGCACTACCGGCGAGACCGGCCAGGTTACTACCGGTCTCTACATCGGCGGTGAAGTCCGGGACTCCGGCGAAAAGTATGCAGTTGCGGATCCGGGCAAACCAGGGACGGTGGTGGGGTACGCCGCAGCGGCGTCTAAGCAGGATGTGGCCGATGCCGTCGCCGCGGCAAAGTCCGCGTTCCCGGCCTGGGCGGCCTTGGGCGCGAAGGAACGGGCTGCCCGGCTCGCCTCGGCGATCGAAGGCCTCTCGGATTTCCGCGACGAAGATGCGGCCATCCTGTCCCAGGAGAACGGCAAGATCCGGATGGAGGCCTGGGTGGACGCTTTGGTCTTTGACATCCGGTTCCAGCTGGCCCTGTCGCTCGCCGACGAGGTGGACCAGGGCAAGGTCCTCGAACCTGCGCCTGGCATCCCGGTGACCACTTCGGTGGCATACCAGCCGCTGGGCGTGGTGACGGTGATTGTTCCGTTCAACTGGCCCATTGCCATCCTTGGTGCGTCACTGCCCCATGCACTGCTGGCGGGCAACACCGCGATTGTGAAGCCACCGCCCACCACACCGCTGGCGATGACCCGGGTGGTGCAGCGGGTTGCCGAAAAGCTGCCCCCGGGCGTGCTGAACATCGTCACCGGCCAGGACAGCGAAATGGGCGCCCTGATCCAGAACGACGACGTGGCGAAGGTCTGCTTCACCGGCAGCGTGGGCGGCGGCAAAAAGATGATGGAGATGGCCTCCAAGAGCCTGACCCGGGTCACGCTGGAGCTCGGCGGCAACGACGCGGCGGTGTTCCTCGAAGACGCCATTCTGGACGACACCCATCTGGACCGGCTGTATGCGGCCGTCTTCGACACGACCGGGCAGATCTGCATGAACGCCAAGCGCGTCTACGTGCACCGGTCACGGCTGGACGAGCTGGTTTCCGGCCTGACCGAACGGCTGGAGAAGGCCGTCATTGGCTACGGCCTGGACGAAGCCACCACCATGGGGCCGCTGCACCAGCCCGCGCAGAAGACCTTTGTCGAGGAGCTCATCGCCGAGGCGAAAGCGGCCGGTGCCGATGTGCGGGAATTCGGCGAACTGCCGGACGACCCCGAACTGCAGGGCGGCAACTTCCTGCGGCCGGCGCTGGTGGTTGACCCCGATCCCGAGCTGCGCGTGGTCACGCAGGAACAGTTCGGTCCGGTCATCCCGATCATCCCCTTCGACACCGAGGAGGAAGCCGTCGCCCTTGCCAACGACACCTGGGCCGGCCTCTGCGGCTCGGTGTGGACGGCGGACAAGGACAAGGCCAATGCGGTCGGTGGCCAACTGGTTTGCGGTTACGTCTGGGTCAACGACCACGGCGCCACCCGACTGGACCTGCGGGCACCGTTCGGCGGCATGAAGCACTCCGGTTTCGGCCGCGAACAGGGCATTGAGGGCATCCGCGCATTCCAGGACACCCGCGCCATCGCACACCTGGACGAAGCAGCCGCGGCAGCGGGCCACTAACAACGACGACGACGGTGCGCGGCCAACCGGGAGGTTGTCCGCGCACCGCTCTCCTCACTACCACTCCCCTGCGCATCCCTCCACATCAGCGGCTCTCCTGACCACAGCCACCGGTAACAGGTGAACCGTTGTATTCTTGCGGCAGGGCGTCACGATGCCCACCCCGTCCTGCGCCTACCCTCCCGCGCCTGCCTGCAAGGATCCCCTTCCTGATGCCCCTGCGCCGCCGCCTCTTGGCACGCTTTGCTTCACTGACCGCAGCAGCCGTCTTCGCCGTTGCTCTCCCGGTCCTGCCTTCCGCGGCTGCCGAGGATGCTCCGGCGCCACCCCCCGTTCAGACCCCACCTTTGCCTCCGCAGAACATGCCCACGGACCGCTTCGTGGTGAAGTTCAAAGACAAGGGCGGAACCTCCGCGGGGCGCGGCAAGGCCTATGGGCGCACCGCCAAGGCATTGGGCATCAGTGTCAAAGAGTTACGCTCCACCGCAACCGGCGCCCAGGTCATTAAGACCAGCGAACTCCTCGGCGCAGCCGGAGCCGAAGATCTGGCTGCGCTGCTGGAAAGCGATCCTTCCGTTGCCTATGCCGAACCGGACGCGCTCATGCAGGCAGCCGGGGAGGCTCCGAATGACCCTCTCTTCGTTGAACAGTGGAATCTCTTAGAAGACACAGCCGGCAGTCGCCTCTCCGGTGCCTGGGACGTCAGCCGGGGAGAAGGAGCCACCGTTGCTGTGGTGGATACCGGCATCACGTCCCACGGGGATCTGACCGCGAACGTGCTGCCCGGCTACGACATGATTTCGGATCCCGCCATGGCCCGGGACGGCGACGGCCGTGACGCCGATGCGCAGGATGAGGGCGACTGGTACGGGATGAACGACTGCGACGGCAACGAGTGGCCCTCGGACTCGTCCTGGCATGGAACCCATGTGGCCGGCATCGTCGCGGCGATCACCGGCAACAACCGCGGAGTCGCCGGTGTCGCACCGGAAGCCAAGATCCTGCCGATCCGTGCGCTGGGAACCTGCGGCGGCTACATGTCCGACATTGCTGACGCCATTATCTGGGCAGCCGGCGGAAAGGTGCCGGGCACCAGCGCCAACCCGACAGCAGCGCAGGTGATCAACCTGTCCCTCGGCGGCCCCGGGGCCTGCACCGCCACTTCGCAGGCCGCGATCGACTTCGCCGTCACGTCCGGTTCCACCGTTGTGGTGGCAGCCGGCAACGACAACACGAATGCCTCTGACTCCAACCCCGCCAACTGCCAAAACGTCATCACCGTAGCCGCCAGCGGGCCCGAGGGCAGGCCAGCCCCATATTCGAACTTCGGACCCGCCATTGATGTCACGGCACCCGGTGGAGACATAGGCACCACGGGCAACGGCGGTATCCTCTCCACCTTCAACCGAGGCACGACTGTCCCCGGCGCCGAAGCCTACGGTTACGGTGAGGGCACCTCGATGGCCGCACCGCACGTCGCCGGGATCGCCGCCCTGCGCTACGCCAAGCTCGGAAGCAAGACCGGCCCCGCGGACATCGAACAGCGGTTGAAAGCCACCGCCCGCACGCTGCGCGGCAATTGCACGAAGGACTGGGGCGCTGGCCTGGTCGATGCCACCGCTTTCATGGCTGACGCGGCGGGTGCGGAAACTGCGCCAACGCCAGCCCCGGACGCCTGCCTGATCCCCGGAACGGTCGCGGTCAAGGGGACAGCGAAGGTGGGGCATACGCTGGCCGCCAACCCCGGGACGTGGAGTCCCGCACCGGGCGACTTCTCGTACCAATGGTTACGAGGCGGCACCCCGATCAGCGGAGCCACCGGGCCCTCTTACCGGCCGGCTGCGGCCGACGTCGGGTACACCCTCACCGTCTCCGTCACCGGTGCCAAGGACGGGTACGACTCCGTTGTCCGGTCCTCGGCCCCGACTCTGGCTGTAACCAACGGCGACCTTACCGGGCCGACGCCGGCTATCAGCGGTACCCGGAAGGTGGGCTACACGCTCACTGCGGTACCAAACACCTGGACCACCGGAACCAGCCTGAGCTACCAGTGGTATCGCTCCGGAACCGCGATCAGCGGCGCCACCGGCCGCAGCTACCGGCTCACCGGCAACGACGCCGGCCGTCAGGTTTCGGTCCGCGTCCGCGGCTCGAAGCCCGGGTACACCTCCTTGAACCGCTACTCGGCGCGGACCTCCACCATAACCAAGGGCACCCTGAAGACTTCGGCACCGGCCATCAAGGGCACCCTGCGGCCCGGCTACACGCTCACCGCTTCCCCGGGCAGCTGGACCTCCGGGACAACCCTGAAGTACCGGTGGTACCGCTCCGGAACCCCCATCCGCGGTGCCACCGGCAAGACCTACCGCCTGGTTTCAGCGGACCGCTATGACACGATCAAGGTCCGGGTCACCGGTTCCAAGACCGGCTACACCACGGCCAGCCGCTACTCGCTCTCCACCAGCCGCCTGCGGTAGCGCTCAAACCGCCTGCTTGGTCCGCCAGCCGCCGCGGTATTCGTTCCGTGCGGTCACCGAGTAGGGTGCCGGGCTGACTACCGCGCGGACTTCCAGCTGGCGGTGCGGCTCCACGGTGGTCTTGCGGGTTCCGCCGTCGGGCTCACCCCACACCACCTTTACCTCGGTGCCGAGCTCGACGTCGGGGTTGACGGTGGCCAGGGACAGTGCCCGCTTCTCGTTGGCGCTGTACCCGGTGAACAGGGACAGTCCCACCTTGGTGCCGCCGGCGTCGACGATGGAGTCGTAGTTCGAGGACCCGTAGTTGGCGTTGGGCAGGTCGAAGTACTTGTAGGGCGTGCCCTCGGTGTCGAAGAGCGAGGCGAAGATCTTGGTCACGTCCTCCGCGTTCCAGGCCAGCGTCACCTTCTTCCGCTGTTCAGCCGGGTCAATCTTTTCCAGCGCCTCGCGGCCGATGAAGTCGTGGTCGAACTTCACGAAGGAGCCGTAGCCCAGCTCCCACGGGTTCAGGTAGTAGTCCTCGATGCTCTCGGAAACGAAGCTGCCGGCCACGGCGTTGACCGCCTCGTAGCTGTCCGCACCCAGCCATTCCCGGTAGGGACGCAGCTCGTCGCCGGAATAGATGGCCGGCAGCGGCGACGGAATCCAGCCGGATTCCAAGGTATTGGACGAGTACGCCCGCGCACCGACGGCCAGCATGCCGAACTCCTGGCCGGCGTCCAAAATGAATTCCCGCACCTGGTCGTAGGACTCGTACGGCCCCCAGAGCTCCAGCCCAGGGGCCCCTGCCATGCCATGCCGCAGCGTGCGGACCCGAGCCCCGGCCACCTCGAGGTAGTCCATGCTGAAAAATTTCAGCTGCTCCACGGTGCCGCCGTTGATCTTCTCGATGATCTGCCAGGCGTTGGGACCCTGGATCTGGAAGCGCCAGTACTTGCGCTGCACCGGCTTGCCCATGGGACGCGACGGCGAACGCCGGTCCACCTCCACCTCGACGTCGTATCCGCCGGTCTGCCCGTGGAAGAGCAGCCAGTTGGCCGCCGGCGAGCGCCCCACGTAGACGAACTGGTCCTCGGCTTCGTGGAACAGGATGCCATCGCCGATCACGTGCCCGGACGGCGTCGTCGGCACATACTGCTTGGCCTTGTTCACCGGGAAGCTGGCCACCGAGTTGACCGCAGTGTCGGAGATGAGCTTCAGTGCGTCCGGCCCCTTGATGAACAGGTTGTCCATGTGGTGGGTCTGGTCGTAGAGCACGGCCGTCTCCCGCCAGGCGCGCACCTCGCTGCGCCAGTTGGTGAACTCCGGAGCCACCACCGGATAGATATAGGCGCCGATTTGCGAGTTCCGCAACAGCTCGACGGTGTTTCCCGCTTCGTCCAGGACCTGCTGCAGGTTCTGTGCACTCATGATTCCCCTCTCCCCGCCGGCGGTGCCGGCCTCTCTTTCATGCCTCCGGTTCCGGAAGGCATGTCGTTGGATCGCAGGTGGCAGGGGAACCGTGTTCGTTAGCTGGCTGATTCCTCGGCTGCCCGCATGATGGCAGTGGCTACGCTCTTGAGGTGTTGCTCCATGGCTGCCGCGGCCCGACCGGGATCCTTGGCGCAGACCGCGTCCACAATCTCCAGGTGCTCCGGCAGCGAAACCGCCGGCCGCCCCGGCTGCATGGCCAGCCGGAACTGGAAGCGGACACTCTGGCCGCGAAGCCGCGCGATCAAGGCGGCTGCGGTGTCGTGCCCGCTCAGTTCAACGATCCGGCGGTGCAGCGTCTTGTTGTAGTCCGAATACGTCAGCAGGTCACCGGCCTCCACCGCCTGGCTCATCCTCCGGCCCAGCGCCTGCAGTTCCTCCACGTCCGCGTCGGTGACCCGTTCGGCCGCCTTGGCTGCGCAGATGGCTTCCAGGGCGGCACGGACTTCGGTGATCTCCACCGCTTCCTCCACGCCGACGGCGCGGACCCGGGCTCCCCTGTTCTGGATACGCTCCACCAACCCCTCCAGCGTCAGCTCCGCCAGTGCTGCCCGGACCGTGGCCCGGCTGGCATGGAACTCAGCGCAGATGTCCGCTTCCACCAACCGCTGGTTGGGAACAAGTTCGCCCCGGTCAATCGCCTTCTTCAGCCCGGCGACGACGGCGGCTGGGTCAGTTGATCTGGGTGCTGCGGTTTGGGTGGTGGTGCTCACGGGCGGCTGCTCCATGCTGGATAGTGTGCTGACAAAGTTGTTGCCAATAACCTAGCCCACGGAAACCTCAGTGGGCGTCCGGCACATCGATGGGTGGTGTGCCATGCGTGTGGAACGTCGGGATGGTCTGCATGCCCCACGCCTGGCCCTTCTTTCGTTCCGCCTCGGTCCAGACCACAGGCTCCCAGTCCGGTGCCAGCAGCAGGCGCGCGCCGGCATTGGCGAACTCGATGCGGTTGCCGCCCGGCTCATAGACGTAGAGGAAAAACGTCTGGTTGATGGTGTGCTTGTGCGGGCCCGACTCGATGTGGATCCCGTTCTCCAAAAAGATATCGGCGGCCTTGAGGATGTCCTCGCGGGTATCCGGGGCGAAGGCAATGTGGTGCAGGCGGCCGGAGGCGCCTAGGTTGTCGGCCGAGTAGACCAGGTCATAGGACTTCTGGCCGAACCGGAACCAGTGCGCGGCGGTGCGCCCGCTGTCCAGCCGGATCAGTTCGCTGTCCTTGAGCCCCAGGACCTCGGCAGAGAACGTGGCGTTCTCTTCCACGTTGGCCGCCAGGTAGTTGATGTGGTCCAGCCGGCGGGCGTTGACGCCGTGTCCCGGGAAGCGCGAGGCCTGGTTTTTCAGGGCCGGCTTGTCCTCCGTGGCGCGGTACCACTCGGTCTCGTAGTAGACGGACATCGGGTGTCCGTCAGGGTCGGTGAAGTGGAACGAGGGTCCAACACCGAATTCCCCGTCGTGCCAGTCCCCGCCCAGTCCCGACTCCTGGATCGAAGCCACGAGCCGGTCCAGCGCCTCGGGCGAGGCAGCCCGGTGGGCCACCAGGCCGACGCCGGAGGCGGCGCGCGGCGTGAGTTTGATGCTCCAGTTCTCGTAGTCGTCCCACGTGCGCAGAAAGACCGAGTCGCCCGCGCGGCCGACCTCGCGCATGGCCAGCAGGTCGTTGAAGAACCAGTAACTCTCGTCGAATTTATCCGTCAAGAGTTCGATGTTGCCTAAATGGGCGATATCGCGGGGTTGGGGTTTCATCATCATCCTTCGTTGGTTTGCCGGGCCACACTGTTCCGGGGAAAAACGGTGCCGTCGAACAGCTTCCGCGCTGTCCGCAGCACGGTGGAGGACTTGGTGGTGATCCCGGCGGGGCCTTCCGCCAGGTCGGCGCCGACATCGAGGTAGCCGGTGGGGTGTTCCAGCCGCAGCGGCCCGCCGTCCGGGGGCAGCCGGACCAGGTCCTGCGCCACGCCCCCGGGCAATTGGATGCCCGCCGCCACGGTGGTGCCGCCGAGCACGCCGATGGAGGTGTGGCAGCGCACCGGCAGGAAGCTTCGGGTGTTGATCACGCCGTCGTTGCGCGGTGCGGAGAGCAGCACCAGCTTCGGCACGGTCTTGCCGGACACATCGCCCATCCCCATCCGCTTCGCCGCCTCGATCCGAATCCGGGCCAGCCGGTCCGTCAGGCCGGTGTTGGCCTCCAGTTCGGCCGGGGTTTCGTAGCCGCTGACGCCGAGATCGGCCGCGCGCAGCAGGACCGAGGGCATGCCGTTGTCCACGCACGTGGCCTCGAGGCCGTCCACTGTGTCCTTGGCCTGGCCGGTGGGCAGCAGGGCCCCGGTGGAGGACCCGGCCGTGTCGGCAAAGTCCAGGGTGATGGGGGCGGCGGTGCCGGGCACGCCGTCGATGGCCGCGTCCCCGCGGTAGTCCACTCTGCCGCCGGGCGTTGCGAAAGTGGCTGTGGCAATGCTGTCCGAATTCACCATCCGGATGCGCACCGCCGTCGTGCTGCCCTGCGCCGGGAACAGGCCGCGTTCGACGGCGAAGGGGCCGACGCCGGCCAGCATGTTGCCGCAGTTCTGGCTGTCCGAGACCGTGGCTTCGTCCACGGCCACCTGCAGGAACAGGTAGTCAACGTCCGTCTCTTCAGCTGTCGACGGCGCGATGACGGCCACCTTGCTGGTCAGCGGGTGCGCCCCGCCGACGCCGTCGATCTGGCGGGCGTCCGGGCTGCCCATGATCCGCAGCAGCAAGTCGTCGCGCTGGGCAGGATCGGCCGGAAGGTCCGCTGCCAGGAAGTAGGCACCCTTGGACGTGCCGCCGCGCATCAGCATGCAGCGGATGCCCCGGTCGTAGTCCTCGGTGCCACCGTCGAACGGGCGGACGTCCCCGGCGCCGCCGTCGTGCTCAGCCGTCATAATCCTCAGCCGCCACATACTCCACGCCGAGCTCCTTCAGCAGCGGCCGCAGACCGTAGTAATCCAGCCCGAGCGTCCCCTCCTGGAAGAGGGACCGGGTCTTCGCTTCTTGCGCGGTCCGCGCTCGGGAAGCCTCTACGGCGGCCGGCGCGGCC
>NZ_JBNHHB010000040.1:0-46007 GCF_059091905.1 Arthrobacter sp. Dra40 | reverse complement strand
CCGCCTCACACCCCTCGAATTTGAGACAATCGAAACCGGCCTTCAAGCCGCTTAGAAACCATCAACCCCGAGAGTCAACGAAACCCGGGGCAGTCCCGATGCCGAAGCGGGCCATTCCATAGGTTGCGGCGATCAACAGTATCCCGGACACCGCCACCCCGAGGCCAGGCCGGGTTGTGCGACCGATGGTTTCCCTGCTCATCCCGCCTCCGACTGCATAACGACCGTTACGGTGTAACGAGCGTTATACTAGACCGGTGGCCGACCTCTTGAACACCCGGGACCGCATCCTGAACGCAGCCGAGGAGCTTTTCTTCCAGCAAGGCATCGCCGTGACCGGCGTGGACCGGGTTGCGGCAACGGCCGGAGTGGCGATCGTGACGCTCTACAAACACTTCGGCTCCAAGGACAATCTGCTACGCGATGTGCTCGCGCGACGGCTGGAGAGCTGGACCCAGCACTGGGATGAAGCGATCGCGCAGGCCACCACCCCGGAGGAGCGGCTGCTGGCCGTCTTCGACGCCATCGAGACTTTCCGGGCTTCGGCCAATCCGACCCAGTGGTGCAGCTTTCTGGCCACTGCCTCGGAGCGCCCCGCGCCGACCGAGGGCCAGGAAGACCCGGTGTTCGAGCTGATCCGCCAGGACACGGAGATGGTCACCGAGCGGCTGACGAGGCTGGCGAAGGAGGCAGGCTGCCCGGATCCGGCCACGGTTTCCGCGGTCCTACTGCTCCTCTACAACGGAGTGCTCAGCAGCCTGCTCCGCGGCGAACCCAGCAACCCGGTGGCGCACGCGCGCACTGCGGCGCGCTCCATCATCCGAGCAGGCGTCGGGCAGCCCCACGCGGTCCGGTCCTAGCCCGACGCTCGAAAATCAGCGCAGAAGGCCCCAAACGCCAGGACGCTCCTCCTTTTCAAGTCCGCCTGAGTATAGGGTCGGGCGGTATGGCGCTGCGACTTGTTCAGGTGAATTTCACAGCCCGTGACGACTCGGCTCTCGGCCGGTTCTCGGCGGAGGCACTGGGCTGGGGCGTTTCCAGCGAGGGGCCCGGCGTGACCAACGTTGAACCAGTGGGCTTCGACTGGCCGGACGCCGCCGCCGTCTGCGTCGACGTGGTCAGCGTCCCCGACCCGGAGACGGTGCGGTATCGCGCACATCTCGATCTCGCCACCACGTCTGCGGCCCATCAGGCGGAGCTGTTCGCGCGCCTGCAGGAGCTCGGCGCGGCGCCCGCCGACATCGGCCAAGGTGATGCGCCGTGGACCGTGATGGCAGACCCGGAGGGCAACCTGTTCTGCGTGCTGGAGCCGCGACCGATCTACAGGGACACCGGGCCGATAGCCGCGGTGATGGTCAGCTGCTCGGATCCGCGCGCCATGGCCCGGTTTTGGGGCGAGGCGACGGATTGGACCCTGCACAAGGTGACCGACAATCATGCGCGGCTTCGCTCGGCCGAGGGGGTCGGGCCGTACCTAGAGTTCCTCCGCACTCCGGACACGGAGTACGTGTGCGGCCGGGTCCATCTCGACCTGAAGCCGTACCCCGGGGGCGACCAGGCGGCCGAGGTGGCCCGGCTGCGCGCTCCGGGCGCCACGGACGCCGACGTCGGACAGGGCGACGTGCCGTGGGTTTGCCTCGCCGACGCCGAGGGCAACGAGTTCTGCGTCCTCACCCCCGGCTGAGCCAGGGTGAGGCTGCCCGCTACTTCCGGGACTTCGCCAGCGCGCGCAGCGTCACCGCGACGGCGCCTCCGGCGAGCGCCCATGGCGCCGCGACAATCACAGGGTCCAGCCACTGGTGCTTCACGTCGGCGCGGTTGCGGCCGAAGCGCGAGCTGAAGCCCTTGTTCCCGACTTCGCCCAGGACGCCGGTCTCCGTGACCGGGTTGTCCGGACGCAAGGTGGCTAGGGAACGGAGATGGCTCTCCCAAGCATCAACCCGGTCGGCCGCGATCAACATCAGCCAGTGGGCGGCGCGGGCTTCGCTGTACCGGCGGTAGGCGTACTTGCGCATGGCCCCGGAGAGCAGCTTCGGGGGAGCGGAGGTGCCGAACACCGGCGTCAACTGCTGGTGTTCGATGGACCGCTCGCGCGGGAACTTCTCCGGCTGCCGGTCCGGGAAATCCCAGTGGGCGCCGGACGCGCCGGGGTTGAATTGTTCCCGCGGCACGGCCGGCCGGTCCTTGGGGTCCAGGTCGGCACCCCAGCCGGGAATGCGGGCCTGAAGCTCTTCGCGGCTGGGCCGGGTACCGGGTTTTTCGGCGCGGTAGGGCATCGCGTCTTCCTTTCCTCAGTTCCCGTTCGGGACGATGACGGGTTTGATGCAGTTATCCAGCTTCGCGGAGAAGATGTGGTACCCCTCGGCGATGTGTTCCAGCGGGATGCGGTGGGTGATGATGTCACTGGGCTTCAGGTAGCCGTTCCTGATGTGTTCGAACAGCCGTGGCCACTGGCGTTTGACCGGCGCCTGGTTCATCCGCAGCGTCAGGCCCTTGTTGAAGGCGTCGCCGAATTTCACTGCGCTGAACATGGGGCCGTAGACGCCCATGACGGAAACAGTGCCGCCCTTCCGCACCGAGTCGATCGCCCAGTTCAAAGCGATGGGCGAGCCGCCCTGGAGCTTCAGCTTGGCCGACGTGACGTGCTGGAGGAAGTTGCCGTCAGCCTCCGCGCCGACGGCGTCGATCACCACATCGGCGCCGAGGTAATCGGTGATCTTCTTCAGGTGTACGACGACGTCATCGTGTTCGGCAAAGTTGACCGTTTCGGCCTGGGCAAAAGTTTTCGCTTTCTCCAGCCGGTAGTCCAGATGGTCGATCACGATGACCCGCCCGGCGCCCATCAGCCAGGCCGACTTGGCTGCAAAGAGCCCCACCGGTCCGGCGCCGAAGACCGCCACGGTGTCGCCCTCGGCGATGTCGCCGAGCTGCGCCCCGAAGTACCCGGTGGCCAGGGCATCGGTCATCATCAGGGCGTCTTCCTCGTCAATCCCTTCGGGGATGATGGAGGGTCCGACGTCGGCGAAGGGGACGCGCACAAACTCGGCCTGACCGCCGTCGTATCCGCCGCAGGTGTGGGAGTAGCCGTAGATTCCGCCCGCTGCCGTGGCATTCGGATTGACGTTGTGGCAGTTGGAGTACAGGCCCCTGGCGCAGAAAAAGCAGGAGCCGCAGTACACGTTGAAGGGCACCATCACCCGGTCCCCGACCTTGAGGTTCTGCACCGACGGGCCAACCTGCTCCACCACGCCAATGAACTCGTGCCCGAAGGTTGTCCCCACCCGCGTGTCCGGCACCATCCCGTGATAAAGATGCAGGTCCGATCCGCAGATGGCCGCCGTCTGCACCTTCACGATCGCATCATTCGGATGCTCGATCGGCGGCATATCCTTCTCTTCGACGCGGACCTTGTACGGACCGCGGTACACCATTGCTTTCACTATCGCCGCCTCAGAAGTCGGTTGCCGGTGATGGCCGTGAGCTGCGGCAGATTCCCGCGTCCGGCAAGCATGCTCCTAAATACTAAGCATGCTTTCCTCTCGTCGTCGAGGCTTGCAGGTCCGGGGGAGGCGGGTGCAGCCGCAATCGAGTGAGGGGCTGGCCAGGCGGCGACCCCGCGAGGACGGGCCGGCAGCCGTCAGCCGGCGGCAGACCCGGCGAGGGCGGGGGCTGGGTTGGCCAGGCGGCGCAGCTTGGGGATGGGGATGCGGTAGTTGAGCGCGACGGCGGTGCCGGAACCGCCGGGGTGTGTCCAGCGCATGAGCGCGGGGTCGCCGTCCGGACCGCCTTCGAGGAATTCGGGAGGGCCCTCAAGCGGGAGGAAGCCGCTGGCCTTGAGGCTCAGGCCGAACTGCTCGGTCCAGAAGTAGGGGGTGAAGTCGAGTTCCGGGGCGTCGTCGCCGTGCAGCAGGGCGAGGGCGGCGGCCTTGCTTTGCTCGATGGCGCTGGTCCAGAGCGGGATCCGGGTGATGCCGCGGGCAGTGGGGAAGGCGGCCACGTCGCCGGCGGCAACGATGTCCGGGCGAATGCGGCCGCGGCTGTCCACTTCCAATCGGCCAGTGGACAGGAGTCCGCTGTCGGCCAACCACTCGGTGTTCGGGATGTCGCCGATGGCGCTGACCACCAGATCGGCGGCAAGGGTGGAACCGTCCGCCAGCTCCACCAAGGGATGTCCGTCCGCTTCGCGCAGGCCAACAGCTCGGGAGGGGGCGAACCTGAGGCCGCGGCTCAGGCCTGCGGCGAGGAAGACCTCGGATAGATGCGGGCCCAGCTGCTGGGCCATCGGCCGGTGGTGCGAGGCGAGCGTGACGTCGCAGCCCGCGGCCAGGCAGCCGGAGGCGATCTCCATGCCGAGCGCGCCGCCGCCCACCACCACTACGGAGGGCTTGTCTGCGATCCGGCGCCGCAGTTCCAGTGCGTCCGCCAGAGTGCGCAGGGTCAGCTCATGCCTGCGGGCGGTCGGGTCGGCGCTGGCCAAGCGGCGTGCCCTTGAGCCACTCGCGATGACCAGGCCGTCGTACGGAAGGATGCTGCCGTCGTCGAGCACTACCGTCTTGACGTCCGGGTCCAGTTGCAGTGCCCGGAGGCCCAGGAGCTCGCGGGCCTCGTGGGTGGAAGGCGGCAGCTGGTGGGAGGTCATCTCCTCCGCGTCCAGCAGCGCTGCCTTGGAGAGCGCGGGCCGACTGTAGGGCGAATGGTGCTCGTCGCCGACAATGGTCAGCTCGCCGTCGAACCCCGCAGCGCGCAGGGAGTCACTGGCCGTCAGGCCGGCAATACCGTTGCCGACGACGACGATGCGTTCCAGCCGCACGGTCAGGCCAGGCGGAGCGCGGCGACGGGGCAGACCCGGGCGGCTTGCTTCGCCGCATCGAGCTGGTCCTCGTTGACGTGCACCACGTCCAGCACCAGTTCGCCTTCATCGTCCAGGTGCATCAGCTGCGGTGCGACTTCTTCGCACAGGCCGTGCCCTTCGCAGCGCGGCCGGTCCAGGATGATTTCCATTGTGTCCTCCACTCGAATCTGTGTGTGGCTTGCTTCACAAACCGGGTTATTGAAAGCTTGGCAGGGCCGCTGGTGTTCGGCAAATGAATAGTTTTCATCCGTGGTGTGCATCCGGTGCATAGATGGCTAGACTGGTGCGACCAGCGCCGGATGTGCCCGTGCTCACCCCAAACGGAGGTTGCCATGTCGTCACTTGATCCGCTGGCGGATGCCCGGCCGGAGACCGCGATGGATGCGGATCTGGCGCGGCTGGCCTCCATCGACCTGAACCTGCTGGTGCCGCTGCTGGCGTTGCTGGAGGAGCGGTCCGTGACCAAGGCTGCCGGCAAGGTAGGGCTGTCCCAGCCAGCGATGAGCCACGGGTTGAACCGGACCCGGCGCTTGCTGAACGACGAGCTCCTGGTGCGCCAAGGCCGGGGGATGGTGCTCACGCCGCGCGCCGCGGAACTGATCGCACCGCTGCGGCAGGCGCTGCACCAGGCCGCGCGAATTGTCAGCGCCTCGTCCTTCGACCCCGCCGTGGACACCCGGCTGATCACGGTGGCGATGACCAACAGCACCGCGTTCGTGATCGGCAGCGAGCTCAGCCGGCTCTTGGCGGAGCGGGCGCCGAACACGGTGCTGCAGCTGCGCACCACCAGCGTTGCCACCAGTGCGCCGTTCGTGGAGGACGCGGCGGACGTGGTGCTGTTGCCCGAGGCGTTTCCCACGCCTCATCCCCGCGAGCGGCTGTATGACGACCGCTGGGTGGTGGTGGCGTCGTGGAACGAGCCTCGGGACGCCGACGCCCTGCAGCTGCTCGAACAGGTGCCGCACGTGTTTCCCGACCAGCCGTCCGAGCGGCTGCGCCCGTACGAAATCCTGGACGAGAAGAGCATCCCGTACCGGGTGCGCCAGCGGGTGTCCGACCACCTGTTCGTGCCGCACCTGATTGCACAGTCCGGCAGGGGCGTGGCGATCCACCGGTACCAGGTGGGGCTGGAGTTCGAGGGCCGGTTCGACCTGCGGGTGGAGGAGTTCCCGTTCCCGGTGGAGCCGCTGGGCATCGACATGGTCTGGAATCCGTGGCTTGCCGACGGTGCCTTCAAGACCTGGCTGCGGGAAATCCTGCTCGAGGCGGCCGAGCCGCTGCAGGCCCGGTACAAGTTACCTAGCTAGAGCCTTCCTTCCCCCGGGCGCACTGACAACGACGACGGCGGTGCTCACCCAGGTGCGCAGAAATGTCGACGGCGATGCTCGCCAAGGCGAGCACCGCCGTCGTTGTCCCTACGGGTTTAGCGCGTGGTGAAGGGCAGCACCAGCCGGGACTGGTGCTCGGCGTCGCGATAGATCTTGTGCGTGACCGGGCGGCCCACCGGCAGGTGGAAGGCATCCGGCGGGAGCAGCGCGTTGTGCTCGTCGGCCAGCGGCTCCGCGTTGGACAGCTCCACGGTCAGCTTGTGGCCCGGCTTGAACGTGTTGGCGAACGGGTAGAGGCGCACCACGTACTCCTCGATCTTGCCCGGTTCCACCGGCACGGAGCGAGTGTGCGGGTGGTACGGGTTGCCCTCGGTGGTGCGCTCGTCGAGCTCGCGGTGCGAGGCCTTGAGGTAGCCGCTGGTGATCAGCTGGCGCTTGCCGTTGGGTGCGTAGTCCCAGAGGCGCAGGATGAAGTTGGTGTCCGGCTGGTCGATCTCGGCGAAGATGTGCGCGGCACCGGTGCCGATCATCTCCGTGGCCTCTTCGAAGGTGTCCGTGCTCCAGTTGATGATCTGGACCTTGTCCGTCACAGTCAGCGGGGCCTGGTAGAAACCGTCCGGGGCCGCGTACTCGGCGCCCATCAGCTCCGGCTCGGTGGAGAGCTTGTGGCGCGGACGCAGGTAGAGGGACTTGTATTCGATCTCCTTCGGCGGCCACGCCTCGGCGGTCACCACCTCGCGGGAGCCCTCGACGAACACGCTGACGGCGGGCTCGTCCATCACGCCGTTGTCGATGCCCTTGATCCAGTAGTCGTACCAGCGGAACATCTTGTCGTGTTCCTCGATGAAGGGGCGCGACTGCATGGGCGGGTAGGGGCCGATGTCCAGCTTCTTGGGGCCCTTGAGCGCGTTGTAGAGCTCGATGGTGCCGTCCAGCGTCCAGCCGCGGCCCTGGTCCAGCTGCAGCCAGACCGGAATGTCGATATTCGGGGCCAGCGTGATCGGGTTGCGCTCCTCGTACCACTCGCCGTCGAGGTCGTTCATCACGATGTCGAACCAGGCCTCGTGGTTCTTGGGGTAGTTCAGCACGTGCACCAGGTTGGGCCAGGCGGCGACGTCGGGATCGGCCAGGCGCTCGGCGACGAGCTTTTTCAGCTCCTCCGGGGAGTACTTCTCGATCATGCGCGACTTGACGCCGTCGGTGAAGGCCCAGCCGGAGTCGCCGCCGCGGCCTTCGCGGGCGGCCCGCGGCATGAACCACATAACGCCGCCGTGGTAGGTGGTCTCGTAGAAGTCGTAGTGGCCGCCGGAGACGAAGATGGCCCTCAGGTGCGGCGGGCGTTCGGCCGCGGCCAGGACCTGCATGGAGCCGAAGTAGGAGATGCCGACCATGCCGACGTTACCGTCGCACCAGGGCTGCGCGGCGACCCATTCGATGAAGTCGTAGGCGTCCTGGCCGAGGGAGACGCCGCCGGCGTTGTAGTTGCCGATGTGCTCGCCGCCCGAGTCGCCGGAACCGCGCAGGTCGCCGATGACGTGGACGTAGTCTTCCTGCACGATGCGGGCGATGTCGCCGGCCTCGATGCAGCCGTCCCACATCGGGCTGGGGCGGCGCTGCGGCGGCATGGTCAGCGCGAGTGCCTGCAGTTCCTTGCCGTAGGGGCTCAGGGCCACCAGCGCCGGCCGCGGCTTCTCGTCGATGCCCTGGTAGGCGTCCGCGGCGAGCTCAACGCCGTCGCGCATCGGGACCCGGAGGTCTTTGCGGATGGCGATCTTTTCCCCACCGGCATTCCACGTCGTGAAATCAGTCATGTGTGCAACTCCTTGTCAACGGCCGAACGCCCAAGCCGCTCCGGGCGGGCATTCGCTCCCATCATATTATTATAATAAAGTGGCTGTGGGTAAGGCCACAGGTTCACGGGCCCACAATGGTTGTGGACCACGCAGCCCGGTTTCGGAGTTGAGGAGATCAAGTTGACGCACGAAGTGAAAGTCCATCCGCTGGTGTCGCCGTGGGGCCGGTTTGGCCTCTACAGTTTCTTCATCGACGCCCCCGAACCGGCCATCGTGGATACCGGGATCGCCTCGTCGCCGGTGGAGGGCATGATCCCCGAACTGGAGAAGCTGGGCCGCCGCATCGAAGACGTGCGCTGGATCCTGCTGACCCACGGCCACATTGACCACCTGGGCGGGGCCCAGGCCCTGTGGGAGCTCACCGGCCGCAAGGCGCAGGTGGTGATCCACGAGGGCGACGCTCCGCTGTTGCGCTCCCGGCGCGCACACGTGGACAACTATGTCCAGGTGCGCCAGCAGTACCTGGACAATCCGAACGCCATCGAGGAGCAGATCCAGGCGGCCGAAAAGGTGATCTCCGGTGAGATGGAGCCCACCCTGCTGGTCAAGGGCGGCGAGAAGCTGGACCTCGGCGGCGGCGTGACCGTCTCCGTGCACCATATTCCCGGCCACACCGCCGGCTCCGTGGCCTACGTCATCGACGGGCAGAACGACGTCTTCGTGGGCGACGCGGTGCAGGCCCACGGTGCCGCCAACGGCTTCCCCGGCTACGAGGATCCGGCCGCCTACCGGAAGAGCCTGGAGTACCTGCGCGACGAGGTCCGGCCCAACCGCCTGTTCCTGGGCCATCCGTACCGCGACGCGAACGGGGTTTCCTTCGAGATTGGCCTCGACGCCGAGCGCGCCCGGGAGGCCCTGCAGTTCAGCCTTGACCTCGAGTCCCGCATCGCCGGCGCCGCCCGGGAATGCCTGCGGCACGGGCTGCAGGCCACCGACTCCGCGTACTCCCCGTTCGAGCCGGTCGCCGAAGCGATCGGCTATACCGGGAACCCGGCGCTGGAGCCCTCCCCGTTCTTCACCACGCTGCACGGCTACCGCCAGGAGTTTGAGGCGGCCCGCTGACGGCTGAGGTGGGGGCATCAGCGCTCCCACCTCCCGCAGCCCCATTTCCTCAAGCACTGTACGGATATGGCCCCTTTCCGCGCCGGAGAGGGGCCATATCCGTACAGTCGTCGAGGGGAGCGGGGCAAAACAAAAGAACGACGGCGGCGCGCACCCTTCGCGGGGTGGGCGCCGCCGCGGCGGGCTGGGAAATCCGCGCCCCGCTTACCGGGGCCACCCCGAGAAGGCGGGCACCGCCGTCGTGCTCTGTGGGATCAGGAAGCGGAGGCCTTGCTTTCCTCCGGCGCGGCTTCGGTGCTACCCGCTTCGGAGCGCTTCTTGGCGGCCAGCGGGACGAACAGGAAGGCCAGCGCCGCGATGACGCCCGGGATGGCGAAGAACAGGAAGTTCATCTGCACCGGCAGGCTGAGCGTGAGCAGGATGCCGCCGAACGTCGGGCCGACGATGGCGCCCATCCGGCCGACGCCCGAGGCCAGGCCGATGGCCGTGGAGCGCATGAACGACGGGTAGTACTGGGACACGAAAGCGTAGGAGATGTTCTGCGCTCCCATGGTGGTGGCGCCGGTGATGGCGACCAGCACCAGCAGGATGGCCATGTTGTTGCCGAAGCCCAGCAGGGTTAGCGAGACAGCGGAGACCACGAACATGGGAACCAGTACCCGCTTCACGCCCCACTTGTCGGACAGCTTGCCCAAAACCAGCGTGCCGATGATGGCGCCCACGTTGAGCACGATCATGAAGGTCAGGCTGGAGCCCAGCGGGTAGCCGGCCTCCACCATGAGTTTGGGGAGCCAGATGGTCAGGCCGTTGATCATCAGCAGGCACATGAAGAAGGCCACCCAGATCATCAGCGTGCCGAGCGCCCGGCGGTTCGTGAACAGGGCGCCGACAGGGCTGCCCGCTGCCTGCTCCTGAATCCCGGTGAATTGGGTGCCGGCGGGAATGTCCGCGGTGCCGTTCACCTTGGCCAGTACCGAGCGCAGGGCGTCGAACCGCTCCTTTTCCAGCAGCGAGTCCGGAGAGTCCACGAAGTACTTCACCATCAACGGCAGGAACAGCAGCGGCAGCACGGCCACCACGTAGACGCTTTGCCAGCCGAACGCCGGCAGCAGGATCATGGCGACGAAGGCGGCCAGGATGCCGCCGACCGAATAGAAGCACATCACCACGGCCACCAGGGTGTTGGCCCGGTTCTTCGGTGCGTAGTCGGTCAGCATGGCGATGACGCTGGGCAGGATGCCGCCGATGCCCAGGCCGGCCAGTCCGCGGAGGACGGAGAAGACCACCGGCCCGGGGTCGACGGCGCAGAGCGCAGTGGCCGCGCTGAAAAGGACGATGCTGATGATGAGCATCCGCTTGCGGCCGAACCGGTCGGCGAGGATGCCGAACAGGACGGCGCCGACCATCATGCCGACCAGGCCGTAGCTGCCGATGGCTCCGGCCTCGACGGGCCCCAGCGACCATTCCTGCATGAGGACCGGGAGGACGGAGCCGTAGACCACGAGGTCGTACATGTCGAAGGTGATGATGAAGCAAGCCCAGAACAACATCCCGGCGTGGAAGCGGCTAAAGCCGGACTCGCTGATGAAGTCCCTGATGTTGATGGTTGGCATAGCGATCGTTCCTGTATGGCCCATGGGGCATGTGCAGATAAAGTGCCCGGACACAAAGCGGCGGCATCGCGTCCGAAGTCGCGTGCCGCCGCTTGGTGTGCCGGAGGAATCCTGAGTAGGGGTCAGCCCTTGTTCAGGAACTCCGCCGTCTCCTGGAAGGCCCGGTAGAACTCCGGGATCCAGAAGAAGTTCTGGACGAAGCCGTGGTTGGCCCCCGCGTAGCGGCTGACCGTCACGTCCACGCCGGCGTCCTTCAGGCGCTGGCCGTAGAGTTCGCCCTCGTCGCGCAGCGGGTCGTACTCGGCGGTGATGACCAGGGCCTTCGGCAGGCCGGAGAGGTCCGCGCGCTTGATCGGGGAGACCAGTGGATCGGCAGGATCCGCCCCGCTCTCGATGTAGAACGAGTTCCACGGCTTCAGGGCCGGCGTCTCCAGGCCATAGCCGGTGGCGTTCTCCCGCAGCGAGGCGTAGCGGTCCTCGTCGAAGTCCAAATCCACGGACGGGTAGTACAGGACCTGGTGCGTGATCCGGTCGAAGCTTTCGTCATGCGCCATCGCGGTCACCGCTGCCACGAAGTTGGCGCCGGAGCTGTCGCCCGCGAGGGCCAGGTTCTTGCCGTCCCAGGCCAGCCTTTCGCCCTGTTCGGTGGCCCAGCGGACCACGCCGTAGCACTCCTGCAGGCTGGTGGGGAAGAGCGCCTCCGGTGCCAGCTGGTAGCCGACGGAGATGACCTTGTGGCCGGTCTCCTTGGCCAGCGCGCGCGCCACGTGGTCGTGTGTCTCCAGGCTTCCGGAGAAGAACGCGCCGCCATGGAAGTACACCAGCAGGCCGTAGGACTCGGCCTCGGCCGGGGTGTAGATCCGCACCGGGACCGCGCCCACGGAGGTGGCAGCAACGCCGTCCTCAACCGAGTGCAGCGGCAGCCGGTCCTCCAGCGGGGCGACGAACTGCAGGTCTCCCGCACGCTTGCCCTCGGGATCCGGCCGGGTGCCGTGGTCGAACGGCGGCAGCGTGGCGAGGAGCTTGGCGATCTCGGGGTGGATGGTCACTCGACACCAGCTCCCTTCTCGAAGGACGTGGTCTCCGGGAAGGAGTCACCGATGTCGAACGGCTTGCGGGAGATGTCCTGCAGCACGTCGGTGATCGGCTTGCGCTTGGCCTGGTAGGTGCGCAGGGCATCCTGCAGGTCGGCGCCGTCCTTGATGGCGTCGGCCAGCCAGGCGGCGTCCTGCATGGCGGAGTTGGCGCCCTGGCCCTGGTGGTGCAGCATGGCGTGCGCGGCATCGCCCACGAGGGCCACGCTGTTGGTGTGCCAGTTGGGCTGCTTCTCTATGTCGTAGACGCCGCGGTTGGTCATCGAGGCGATGTCCAGCTCCTGGCCGATCTTCTGCAGGCGCTCGTCGAAGCCCTCCAGCAGCTGGCCGATGTACTCGTGCGTGACCTCCGGCGCCCAGGCGGTGTCGTCGCTCGGGGCGGTGATGTCGAAGGACACCTGGTTCCGGTGGCGCAGCGGCAGGAAGTACACGGTGGTGCCGTTCTGGCCCACGTACACGCGGAAATTGTCGTTCTCCACCAACCCGTAGGCATCGTCGGCGGAGATCACGGCGCGCATGGCGATGGTGTGGGAGAACACCGGCTGGACCTCGCCGAAGATCTGGTTGCGGACGCTGGAGCGGATGCCGTCGGCACCCAGGACCAGGTCGGCAGTGACCTCCACACCGTTCTCGAACTTCACGGTGGCGGAGGCGCCGTTGTCGGTGACGGTGATCATCTTGTGGCCGATGTGCACGCGCTCGGCCGGCAGCAGGCGCAGCAGGGTCTCGATGACGTCGCCGCGGTGGACCATCCGGCAGTGGTTGGTCTCGGCGTATTCGTTAATGCCGGGCCACGGGTCGCGGGCGATCAGCTCGCCGTTGGCCTGGTAGACCTCGATGGCATCGGACGGGGCGGAGACCTTGGCGAACTCTTCGAACACGCCCCACTTGCGCAGCACCTCGACTGTCGGCGGGCGCAGGCCGATGCCCGCTCCAACTTCGCCCAGTTCGGGGGCCTGCTCGTAGACGTGGACGTCGGCGCCGAGCTGGAGCAGGGCCAGGGCGGCGGATGCGCCGGCGTAGCCGCCGCCAACGACGGCAACCTTGAGGTTCTGGATGTCGGAAGTCTTCATGATTCTGTGTTCCTTCACTGGACGCCGCGGGGGCGACCTCGGGGGTGAAATTGATGGGGTGTGCCCCGCCGTCGTCGTCTATGGCGAGGCGGGCTGCGGAGGGATGGTGGCGGTTTAGGCCTTGATGGACAGGAAGTCGGCCGGGTTGTCTTCCAGCAGGAGCTTGATGGTGGCCTCGTCGATGCCGGCGGCGCGCATGTCGGGCAGCATGTCCTCAAAGATGTAGTTGATGGTGTGGCCCTTCACGCCCGGCCAGCCCAGCGGGCTGCAGTTGGCGTCGGCCGAGACCAGCAGTTTGTCCGCGTAGCCCTTGTTCACCAGATTGACGAAGTGCTCCATCCGCTCGGCGCGCTTGCGGCCCCAGAACGGCGGGTCCGGCAGCTCGAGGTCGTAGCCGAAGGTGTCGAAGCCGATGCGGCCGCCCTGCTCGTAGATCCAGTCGTGCGGGGTGATCGGCGCGTTCAGGCCGTCGTCGGCGTGGCCGAAGAGCACGCGGTCCAGCGGCAGGCCCTCTTCGTTGAAGATGTTCACGGCCGGCTCCGGGTCGATCGCCAGGTGGGTGAGGATCGGCACCCCGGTGATGACGGCGGCCCGCGCCGCGGCCCGGTAGATGCGCTTGTCCAGCTCGGTCATCTTGCCGCCGCGGCTGACGCCGACCTTGATGACGCCGGCCATGGCGCCGGTGTCGCCGATGCCCACGGTGATCTCGTGGATGAACACCTTCGCCAGGTAGTCCACCGACGCGCGCGAGAAGTGCGGCAGGGCGGTGTCGCCGCCAACGAAGCCGGTGCAGGCCACAATGTGGACGCCGGTCTTCTTGGACAGCGACCGGTAGTAGTCGATGTCGCGTCCGTTGCAGATGCCGGTGGCGTCCACGAAGGTGCCGCCGCCGTACTCGCGGAACTTTCGCAGCTTCGGCACGGTTTCCTCGTAGGCCTGCTCCGGCGACTTCCACCACTTGGTGTCCAGCTCGGAGCCGGGCATGCCGTAGCCGATGTGTTCGTGGACCGCCACGATTTCCAGTTCTTCAGCCGGGATGGTTCCCAGCACGGTGTTTACTTTGGTCAAGACCTTCACCTCGTGATTAGAAAAGCTTTGTTGATGTACGACGGCGGTGCTCGCCTCGGGCGGTCAGCGCACCGTCAGCAGGCGGCGCGGGTTGTCCACCAGGATGCGCTGCGCGTCGTCGTCGCTCAGGCCTTGGTCCTTGAGGAAAGGAACGAAGATGGCTAGCACGTGGCTGTACGGCAGGTTGTACTCCGGCAGCCCCTTGGCCACGCCGATCGAATTGCCGGAGAGGATGATCTTGTCCGCATGGCCGGCCTTGACGAGTTCAAGCACCAGGTCGGCGCGCTCGCGGTCGGTGAGGTAGTCCCCGTCGTCGTCCAGGCCTACGTGGTCGATGCCGACGAAGGCACCGCGGCCGGCGACCTCAAGAGCGAACTTGGCGGCGTCCTTGCGGTCCACATCGCCCACGAGCACGCGGTCGGCGTCGATCTGCTCGTCGAGGACCACGTCCAGATCGTGCAGGACGTCGGCGCCGAAGCGGATGGAGACCGGCACGCCGGTGTTCTTGGCGGCGCGCGCGGAGCCGCGGAAAAGGCTCTCCTCGGTGGGAGTCATGCCGGAACGGTCGGCCGTGGTGGTGACGATCCCGGCGGCGGCGCGGCGTTCAACGCGAGGGACCACCATGCCTTCGGTGACCTCCTTGCCGAAGAGGTCCTCGAATTTCTCGGCCGGCCACGGCGTGGGCGGATTGGTCTGCGGCGTCAGGAAGTAGCCGCCCAGTTCCTCCTCGGGGCCCAGGCCGGTGGAGGCAATGATGTGCACCCCGGTGGAGCGGGAGAGCGCCTCGTAGAGCTTGAGGTCGCGGCCGTGGAACATCCCCGTGCTGTCCACGATGGTCTTGCCGCCCTTGTCGCGGAAGTCGGCGAGTTTGGCGGCCAGGGCCTCGAAGATCTCGGCCCGGTCCATCGAGATGTCCGGGGCGTACTGCGCGCCCGGCAGGACGGAGAGCAGGGATTCGTGGACCGCAACCACGCCCAACTCGTGAGCGGGAACGGGTCCAAGGACCGTGTTGACGGTTGCGGTGGGGGAGGGCGTTGTATCCGTCATCGGCACAACCTTTCGTTCTACGTCACGCCGGGGCGCCACGCGTTGGGAAGGATCATGCACCGCGACCTCTGGATTGATTCCTCGCCGAACTCGGTGCAGGCGTCGGTAAGCGAAGGAAGCACGCGCCGAGCGGTTGGCTGCCGACCGGCTGTGGTGTGACCCCGATTACCTGTAAACTAGGTTTACACGATGTCAGGTGAAAGTCAATGCCATTACCGACCGGTTGTTCTGGGCACGTCGGCGATATTTGTAGGAGGCGATCTATGAGTGCAGCTGTCGTATGATCGGCGTGCATCATCGCTCAAGATGCGACCGTCGCCTCCACATGACGTCGCGAAAGGGAGACCACCATGACTGCCAGTTCGATCACGGAGTACATCGACCAATACGACGGTGATGTACGGGATCGGCTGCTGTCCGTGTATGAACTGATCCGGTCGGCTGTGCCCGATGAAGCGGAAGAATCGATCAGTTGGCGTATGCCGACCTTCAAACTCGGCACCGAGCCGTTGTTTTTCTTCACCGGGACAAAGCGCCACATCGGGTTCTATCCGACTCCAGAGGCGATCGCGCATTTCTCCACAGAGCTGGCCGCATATGGAACCACCGAGCACCTTATACAGTTGCGCCATGATGCCCCGCTCCCGACTGAGCTCATCCGCGAGATCATTGCGTGGCGGCTACAGCAACTGCCTTCAGACAAGGTTTGAGTCAGTCTCCTCGGCGCGGGAACGCCTGAGCGCTACTGCGTGAAGCGGTATTTGAAGTTCTCGGCGTGGTGCAGGGCAGAGCGCCAGCCGATGGGGCGGCCGCCGGCGGTGCGGAAGATGGTGTCGATGACCAGCAGCGGACTTCCCACGCTGACGCCCAAAGTTGCGGCGTGCTCGGCGGTCGCCGCCGTCGCCCAGGCCTCGTGTTCCGATCGGCCCAGCGTGATGCCGTAGCCCTGCTCCAGCAGCTCGAAGGCCGAGCCGCTCTCTTCCAATTCCTGCACCGTGGGGTTGAAGTCGCGCGGCGCCCGGATGTACACGTTCGCTTCGGCCAGCGGGGCGCCCTCGACCGAAATCAACCGGGTGAAATGCAAGAGCCGCTCGTGCTCGTCCGTGCCCAGCAGCTGGCCGACTTCGGCGGGCGGTTCCACCCACTCAGGGGAGGAGACTTTCGACGACGGGTGCATCCCGCTGTCTACTAGGAACTGATAGAAACGTCCGGACTGGACATCGGCCGGCCGGTGCACCCGGAGTCCCCTGGCCGGAAAGGTGCCTTTGCCCTGTTTTCGGTAGACGTACCCGTCACTGGTTAGCTCCATCAGCGCCTGCCGGATGGGCGCGCGGCTGACCTCGAACCGGCTGAGCAGTTGCGCCTCCGTCATGGGCTTCTGCGGATCGGCCACTCCGTCTGCGATCTCCCGGCGCAGGATCTCCTTGATCTGCCGGTACAGCGGGACCCCGGACGAGAAGTCGAGTTCGCCAGAAGCCATCGGTGGTCGGTCCTCCAGTTCATGTGGTTGTCAATCAACCCTATGTGCTGGATCAGGTAAACGGCGCAACTTTGCTGGCCAAGGCAGGCGGAAGGTGACAGCGTCTATTTGGTCAACGAACGGTCGGCTTCGGGCAACTGGATTTTCTTCTCGCCCTTGAGCGCGCCGTCCATGGTTTCCTTCCAAACCGGTGCAGCCACTTCGGAGCCGGTTAGGTCTGTGTAGGTCTTGCCGTAGGCCGTGAGTTTGGTGAGCGGGTACTGGGCCCCGCCGCGGGGATCGCCGAGCCACACGGCGGCCGTGAGCTGCGGCGTGCCGCCGACAATCCAGTTGGCTGTGAAGTCGTTGGTGGTCCCGGTCTTGGCGCCGGCCTCCCGGTTGCCGTCCAGTTCGATCCGCGGTCCCAGGGTGCCTCTGGGGTTGAAGGGTTCTTTGAGCACAGCCGCGACGGTGTCCGCAACAGCGGGTTTGATGGCGCGGTGGCAATCGGGATCCGGAACGGGCAGCTTCTTTTGTGTGTCGGCAGTGACTGCCTTGATGACCATGACCGGTTTGCACACCGTGCCGTTGCTCATGAACGCGGCGTAGGCGTTGGCCATTTGCAGCGGGGTGACCTCGTAGGCGCCGAGGGCGAGCGAACCTTCCCGGCCGCTCAGCTTGTCGGGGTCGATGGAGGTGATGCCCAGCTTGTTGGCCATTTTGGCCGCGTTGATGACACCGACGCGCTCCACAAGTTTGATGAAATAGATATTCACCGAGGCGCGGACGGCCTGCTTCGCGTTGATGACCCCGTAGTCGACGTTGTCATAGTTGATGTAGCCGCCCTTTGGATTGTCCAGTTTGGGTGAGCGGTAGGGGCCGTCGGCGCGGAACTTTGTGGAGGTATGAATGCCCTGCGTGAGCGCGGTGGCGAGCACGATCGGCTTCATGGCCGATCCCACTTGGAAGGCGTGGCGGACGTAGACCACCTGGGTCTTGCCTTTGCCCTTGCCCCAGGCGCGGTTCTGCGCGATGGCGGCTACGTGTCCGGTTCCCGGCACCACCACGGCGGTGCCGAGCGCTGCGCGGTTGTTGTTGCCGAGCGCTTTCTCAACCGCTTTTTGCGCCGCGTCCGCAGCCTTCCGGTCCAAGGCGGTGGTCAAGGTCAGCCCGCCCATGTTGAAGCGCTGCTCTCGAATTTTCGCGGTCTTGCCGAAGGCGGGGTTGGAGAGCATCTCTTCCCTGACAGCCTCGCAGTAGAACGGATAACGTGACCCGCCGCAGCCGGACTCTACGCCGCCGCGCTTGACCCCAAGCGGTGCCTCACGGGCGGCCTGCGCCTTGTCGGCCGGCAATACATTTTGTCTTTCCAACACATCCAGAACGGTGTTGCGCCGTTCAGTGGCGGCGTCGGGGTGGCTGAAGGGGTCATAAGCGGTCGGTGCCTTGAGCAGCCCCACCAAAAGGGCGGACTGTTCATAGTCGAGTTTTGCCGCCGAAGTGCTGAAGTAGAAGCGGGCCGCGGCCTCCACCCCGTAGGCGCGGTTCCCGAAATAGACGGCGTTCATGTAGCGCAGCAGGATTTCATCCTTGGACAACTGCTTTTCCAGGGCGACGGCGTACTTCATTTCGCGGATCTTGGCGTTGTAGGTGTCCCCGGCGGCCACCTTGTCTTCCTCTTCGTTCCGCGCATTGTTGACCAGGATGTTCTGGACCAGTTGCTGGGTCAGGGTGGAAGCGCCTTGGACATCACTGCTGGTGACGTTGTGCATCAGCGCCCGGGCGACACCCAGCGGATCGACGCCGCCGTGTTCGTAGAAGCGGGCGTCCTCGGTGCTGACCAGGGTCTTCTTGAAGGCCTCGGACACCTGGTCCAGCTCAACATCAACCCGGTTCTCGCTGTAGAACCGGGCGAATTCCTTGCCGTCCTTGTCCAACAGGACGGTGTGCTGCGCCAGCGGGTGGTTCACTGGCAGGTCGGTGGGCAGGGTTTGCCACATGTCCAGGAAGGAATTTCCGACGACGGAAACCCCTACCGCCGCCGGCGCTACGAGTGCACCCGCGGCGAAGGCCGCGACTGCCACGCTCACCAGCCACAAGTCGAGGCGGCGGCGGCGCCGGCGCTCCTTCTTCGGGCGGGGGGCGTTGTCCATCAGCTCATCGAACTCGACCTCTACAGGCCGGTTGCGTCGAAAGGGCCACATGATCCGTTGTGCGGAAACCGGCCGACGGATTCGGGTGAAATCCCTCCGGCGGGGCGTCGGGCAGGCATACCCCGACGCCGGCGGTTTCCACACCCCTCCTTCCCCACAGACGGAGCAGTATAGAAAAGCGTAGAAGCTCCGGGGGCCCTGCGGTAGAGGTTCCGGGCACTGGATTTGCCGCCTCGGCCCAACTCGCCGAAGGCCAGGCAATTGTCGACAAAAGCCGACCGAAAACGGGTCGCAAGCACCGCCGTCGTACTGCCCGCAGAACGCACGAAAGGCGGGGAATCGTCATCCGACGACGCCCCGCCTTCCGGCCGACAGCCTGCTGGCTGACAGCTTGCTGGCCGACAGTGGCTAGGCGCGCACCGAGCCTGCCGCCGCCGTCGTTGGTTCACTGGCTCGGCGGCCGCGGATCAGGTCGGCGCAGCGCTCGCCGATCATCATGACGGTGAGGTTGGGGTTGACGGTCACGTGCTCGGGCATGACCGAGGCGTCCGCAACGCGCAATCCGGTGACGCCCTTGACCCGCAGCTCGGGGTCCAGCGGCGACATGGCGTCCTCCACCGGGCCCATCCGGACTGTGCCCACGGGGTGGTAGACGGTGTTGTGCGTCTTGCGGATGTAGTCCTGCAACTCCTCGTCGGTCTGCGCCTCGATGCCCGGGGACAGCTCCCGTCCGGCCCACTCGGCCATGGCCGGCTGGGCGGCGATTTCGCGGGCCTTGCGGATGCCGGCCACCATGACGCGCATGTCGTGGCCCTCGGGGTCGGTGAAGTACCGGGGGTCCACCATCGGCTTATCGCGGAAGTCGCGGCTGCGCAGCCGGACGGTGCCGCGGGAGCGGGCGTGCGTGACGTTGGGCGTGAGGCTGAAGCCGTTCTCCGTGGTGGGGTAGCCGTGCCGCAGCGTGTTCATGTCGAACGGCACGGAGCCGTAGTGCATCATCAGGTCAGGACGGTCCAGGCCCTCCTCGGTGGGGGTGAAGATGCCGATCTCCCACCACTGGGTGGATTCGGTGACCATCGGTTGCTTCGCCTCGAACTGGACCAGGCCCTCGGGGTGGTCCTGCAGGTGTTCGCCGACGCCGGGGGAGTCCACCACCACGTCGATGCCGTGCTCGGCGAGGTGCGCGGCGGGGCCGACGCCGGAGAGCATCAGCAGTTTCGGCGAGTCGATGGCGCCGGTGGAGAGCACCACCTCCTGCCGGGCGGACAGCGTGTGCGTCCGGCCGAAGGCGTTGTCCACGATCTCGACGCCGGTGCAGCGCTTGTCCGCGTCGAATACCAGCCGGCGGGCGCGCAAGCCGGTCAGCAGGGTGAAGTTTTCCCGCTCGATGATCGGGTGGATGTAGGACACAGAACTGGAGGAACGCGTGCCGTCCGCGCGCCGGTTGATCTGGAAGAAGTTGGCGCCGTTGACCACGGTGCTGCCGTCGTTGAACCGCACCCGCGGGATGCCCACCTGCTCGCAGGCGTCCAGCAGCGCGACGCCGGTCGGATCCACAGGGGGAACGTTCATCACGTGCACGGGCCCGGCGTCGCCGTGGTGCGGGGCATCGGGCCCGGCGTCCTCGTTGGTCTCCAGCCGCTGGTACAGCGGATAGGCATTCTCCGCGTTCCATCCGGTGGCGCCGTGCTTGGACTCCCATTCGTCCAGGTCCTCGCGCGGGGCCCAGAAGGCGATGCAGGAGTTGTGGCTGGAGCAGCCGCCCATCACCTTGGCACGGGAATGGCGCATGAAGGAGTTGCCGTTTTCCTGCGGCTCGATCGGGTAGTCCCAGTCGTAGCCGGATTCCAAAAGCTCCATCCAGCGGTCCAGCTGCAGCACCTCGGGCACGCCGCGGTCGTCCGGGCCGGCCTCCACCAGCGCCACGGACACGGCGGGGTCTTCGCTCAGCCGGGCGGCGACGGCGGCCCCGGCGGACCCGCCGCCGACCACGATGTAGTCAAACTCCCGGTCGGTCAGGGTCTCGATGTTGTCGGTGTGCATTCAGTTCTCCTTGACGCGGTCAGCGAACCAGCCGGTCACCTGCGGGCTGGTGTTCTGGTAGATGTGCTTGGCCTCTTGGTACTCGGCCAGTCCCGTCGGGCCGAGTTCGCGGCCGACGCCGGACTGGCCGAAGCCGCCCCATTCGGCCTGCGGGAGGTAGGGGTGGAAGTCGTTGATCCAGACGGTGCCGTGCCGCAGCCGGCCGGCAACCCGCTGGGCCTTGCCGGCGTCCTGCGTCCAGACCGCTCCGGCCAGGCCGTAGACCGTGTCGTTGGCGGTGGCCACCGCCTCGTCCTCGGTGCGGAAGGTTTCCACCGTCACCACCGGGCCGAAGGCTTCGTCGACGACCACTGACATGCCGCGTTCGACGCGGTCCAGCACGGTCGGCAGGTAGTAGAAGCCGTCGTCGTAGCCGGGACCCTCCGGGGCGGCGCCGCCGCAGCGCAGCCGCGCGCCCTCCTGCACGCCGCGCTGGACATAGGCGTCCACCTTCTCCCGGTGCGCCGCCGAGATCAGCGGCCCGGTTTCGGCGGCCTCGTCGAAGGGGCCGCCCAGGCGGATGCCTTCGGCCCGGCGGACCAGCTCGTCCACGAAGCGCTCGGCGATTGACTCCTCAACCACCAGCCGCGCGCCGGCGGAGCAGACCTGGCCCGAGTGCACGAAGGCCCCGTTCAGCGCATTGTCGACGGCGGCGTCAAAGTCGGCGTCGGCGAACACCACGTTGGGGTTCTTGCCGCCCAGTTCCAAGGCCACCTTCTTCACGGTTCCGGCCGCGGCGGCCGCCACCACCCGGCCGGTCGCCAGTCCGCCGGTGAAGGAGACCAAGTCCACGTCGGGGTGCTCCGAGAGAGGCGCGCCCACCTCAGCGCCGGGTCCGGTGACCAGATTCGCGACGCCGTCGGGCAGGCCCAGGTCCTGGAGCAGTTTCATGGTCAGGATGGCCGTGGAGGGGGTGAGCTCGGCGGGCTTGAGCACAAAGGTGCAGCCGGCCGCCAGCGCGGGCGCGATCTTCCATGCGGCCTGCAGCAGCGGGTAGTTCCAGGGCGTGATCATGCCGCAAACGCCTACCGGCTCGTGGACAATCCGGCTGACGACGGCGGGGTCCCCGGCGTCGACCATGCGGCCGGCCTGCTGCCCGGCGAGCTTGCCGAAGTAGTCGAAGCAGGCGGCGATGTCGTCCATGTCGAGGCGGCTTTCAAGAATCCGCTTGCCGGTGTCCAGCGACTCGGCGCGGGCGAACTCCTCGCGGCGCTCGCGCAGCCCGGCGGCCACCTTGAGCAGTAAGTCTCCGCGCTCGGGTGCCGGGACGGCGGCCCAGACGCCGGAGTCAAAAGCGGCGCGGGCCGCGGCGATGGCGCGTTCGGCGTCCTCCCGCCCGGCCTCGGACACGGTGGCGACCAGCTCGCCGTCGGCGGGGTTGCGGATCTCGCGCACCGCGGAGGAGGCGGCCGGCTCCCACGAGCCGTTGATGAACAAGGTGGAGGCTGTGTTGGTCATGGTGTCTCCTTCGTAAGTGCGGCGACGGGTTCGTCGACGGTGTCGTAGTCGGTGTCCCAGTCCGCCTTGGGCGGGACGTTTTCCGCGGCGGTGCTGTACGGCAGGGTGGCGCGGTGCTGGTGCAGGAACTCCAGGTGAACCTCGTAGTGGTCCAGCACGTCGGCGATGACCTCGTCCTTGCTGTACCCCATCAGGTCGTAGCCGTGGCTGCCCTCCAGCGAGAACACCTCGATCCGGTAGTACTTCCCGCCCGCGCCGGAGGAACGTGCGTAGGACGGGACGTCGTTCTGCACCGGGAAGACCTGGTACTTGAAGGTGCGTTCGCCGTCAAGCTCCACGCAGAGGTCCACGGAATCGATGCCAAAGGCTTCGACCGTGCTGGTCTTGATCGTGGCCTCGAGGCCGCGGTTTGCGAGGTCGCCGCGCACATCGGACAGCGCCGGAACCGCCACCTCGGACACGAAGCGCTGAGCCTGGCGGCGGCCCGGGTAGTTCATCGCCCGGGCCAGGCGTTGGCGCCAGCCGCGGCGGCCGTCCGCGCCGGTGGGCACGTTGGTGCGGGAGTTGAGCACGGCGTGCAGGCCGGCCTGGTAGCTGTCGGCCAGGGCGGTCTCCAGCCGCAGTGCCTTGTAGAGGCCCAGCATGATGAACACCAGCACCACCGAGAACGGCAAGCCCATGATGACGGTGGCGCTCTGCAACGTGGGCACCCCGCCCACCAGCAGCATGGCCAGGGTCAGCAGGCCGGTGGCCACGGACCAGAAGACGCGCAGCCACTTGGGCCCGTCGGAGTCCGCGTCCTTGAGGTAGGAGGTGAAGTTGCTCATCACCAGCGCACCCGAATCGGCGCTGGTGACGTAGAAGAGCAAACCGGTGAAGGTGGCGATGGCAGCGCTGAGCGGGGCCATCGGGTACTGCTCCAGCAAGCCGTAGAAGGCTCGCTCGGGCTGGCTCATGGCCACCTCGCCGAAGGCAGTGTTGCCGCCCATCACGATCTCGAGCGCGCTGTTGCCGAAGATCGAGATCCACAGCAGGATGAACGCGAACGGCACCACTAGCACGCCGACGACGAACTCGCGCAGCGTGCGTCCCCTCGAGATGCGCGCAAGGAACAGGCCCACGAAGGGTGCCCAGGCGATCCACCAGGCCCAGAAGAACAGCGTCCAGCCGTTGAGCCAGTCATCGGGCCGGTCGTAGGCGAAGGTGTCCAGCGCCATCGACGGGAACCGGGAGAGCGTGTCGCCGATGTTGGTCACGATCCCGTCCAGCAGGAAACGGGTGGATCCGGTGATCAGGACAAAGACCATCAGGGAGATGGCGAGGATGACGTTGAGTTCTGACAGGCGGCGGATGCCCTTTTCAATCCCGGTGAGCACCGAGATGGTCGCCATCACCACCGCTACGGCGATGAGCGCGATCTGAACCACCGTGTTTTCCGGGATGCCGAACTGGAAGCTCAGGCCAAAGTTCAGCTGGGCGACGCCGATGCCCAGGCTGGTCGCAATGCCGAAGATGGTGCCGAGCATGGCGGCAATATCGACGGCGTGCCCCACCGGACCGTGTATCCGCTTGCCGAGGATCGGGTAGAGCGCCGAACGGATGCTCAGCGGCAGGTTGTGCCGGAAGGCGAAGTAGCCCAGTGCCATCCCCATCAGGGCGTAGAGGCCCCAGCCGAGAATGCCGTAGTGGAACAGTGTCCAGACCAAGGCCTGCCGGGCCGCCTCGACCGTGGATCCGTCGCCCGTGGGCGGTGCCAGATACTGTGTCACCGGCTCCGCCACCGAAAAGAACATCAGGTCAATCCCGATGCCCGCGGCGAAGAGCATCGCCGTCCAGGTGAAGAGGTTGAAGGTCGGGCGGGAGTGGTCCGGCCCCAGCCGGGTCTTGCCCACCCTGGAGACCGCCACGAAGAGCACGAAGGCAAGGACCGAAACGACAATCAGCGAGTACCACCAGCCGAAGGTGGAGCCCACCCATGTCACGGCGGAACCGATGACGGCGTCCGCCGATTCCCGGTCGATGATGGCCCACAGTGCGATGCCCAGCACGCCGACTGCTGAGCCGATGAAGACGGTCTTGTTGACTCTGGTGCGCTGCTCGGGTTCGGACGGAACGTCGCCGCCGGGCAGGTCGGGGTCCTGCGCTGTGGGTCGAACGTCCCGGGCGTCCCGGGCGTCGGGCCCGGGCGTGACGGGCTTGGGCGGCGTGCTCATATCGGTCTCGTACCTCACATGGATGTTTATGCTGGTCGCGGTCTCGCTGGTTGCCACGGCCTCTCGGGGCCAACCTTCGACGCTAGCAACGGCAGGAATTAACTCAACTTCGCGCGAGTAGCACACCCAAAAAGTGGGCAACATCACGCGTTTCCTTGAGGAGTATCACCCTCGTGCCCCTTGATGCGTTCCTCGGTGGCTAGTTCAGCCGCCGGGTGCGAAAGGGGAAATTGGTGCAAATGCGGGCCTCCACAGCCGGATTTTGCGTTACCGTGAGGGCATGCCGGAGATGCCTGAAGTGCAGGGACTGGTCGATTTCCTGCGGTCGAAGCTGCTTCCGCCGGAGGCGGCTGCGGCCCGGATAGCGGACGTCGAGGTGCTGTCCTTCTCGGTGCTGAAGACCGCAGACCTCCCGCTCGAGGTTCTGGGAGCCGCCCCCGTGTCCGGAGTGGCCCGCCACGGCAAGTTCATCGCCATCACCGCCGGCGACGCGCACCTGGTGATGCACCTGGCCAAGGCCGGCTGGCTCCGCTGGTCTGATGCACTGAAACCGGGTCGACTGCGGCCGGGCAAGGGGCCCATGGCGTTGCGCGTCCGGTTCGCGGCCGACGGCGAAGCGGCGCCGGGCTTCGATCTGACCGAGGCGGGAACCAAGAAGTCGCTGGCCGTCTACGTGGTCAAGGATCTTCAGGACGTCCCGGGCATCGCCCGGCTGGGCCCTGACGCGCTCGACGTCGATGCCCCGGCTTTCACGCGGATGCTCGCCTCCCACAACGGGCAGCTTAAGGGACTGCTGCGCGATCAATCGGTCATCGCCGGCATCGGCAACGCCTACAGCGATGAAATCCTGCACGCCGCCAAGCTCTCCCCGTTCGCCAATGCCTCAAAGCTGGACCCCGAGGATGTGGAGCGGCTGTATTGGGCGATGCATCAAGTGCTCGAAGCCGCAATCGACCAGGCCTCGGGTCGTCCCGCCGCCGAGCTGAAGGACTCCAAACGCAAAGCCATGCACGTGCATGGCCGCACCGGCGAGCCCTGTCCCGTCTGTGGGGACACCGTCCGCGAAGTCTCCTTCGCCGACTCCTCGCTCCAGTACTGCCCCACCTGCCAGACCGGCGGAAAACTGCTGGCCGACCGCCGAATGTCCAAGTTCCTCAAGTAGCCGACTCGGCTCCGCGGCCTCCTCCTGCCGGACGGTAGTTTGAGGCAGACACGGACGGCTCGTGCCTGGCTCAGGCGCCGTCGTCGTAGTACTGGCTGTTCTTGCCGTACTCGGGGTCCTGTTCGGAGCGGACCATGCGGTGGTCATCGGGGTGGTCCAGGCAGGGGCTGCTGAAGGTGAGGACCACGGTGCCGGTGCCGCCGGCCACGTGGTGGGCGGCGGTGGCGCCGAGGTCGCCGTGCCGGAAGTAGAGTTTGCGCACGTCACCGGTCTGGGCGGTCGTTTCGTTTTTCTGCTCCCAGCCCTGCCCGGCGAAGTAGCCGGCCACGGCGTCCAGCGCGGCATCCGCCTGCGCGGGGTCCGGTGCTTCGCCGGTAGCGCGGCCAATCCAGGAGGTCTGCGTCTGGGGCTGTTCGTTTTCGGGACGCAGGCAGGTCTCTTCGCGCAACACGTCCACCTGCAGCGGCACGGCCGACGTCTCCGCGATGGCCTGGGGCAGCAGTTGCTCAATCTGGGCGCCGAAATCCTGCGACGCGGTCTGGTTGTCCTGCGGCACGGCGCAGCCTCCTAGGGTGGTGATGGCCAAAGCGGCGGCGAGGGGGAGCGGGGCCCGCATGGTCAGTTCTCCAGACTTTCAACCGTCACGGTCTCAAGATTGCCATAGGCGTAGTCCTCGGGATTCTGCTCCAGTGGGCTGACGATCAGCGGGCCGTGGGGGGAGAAGGTTTGGTGGATCTGGTCCTCGACGTACGGGCTGACCTCGGTGCCCTCGATAACGCCCTGGATATTGGTGGCTGACGTGGAATCCTGGCGGAAGTAGTCGGTGTGCCCGCCCATCAGGGATTCAGGATCTTCGGGCCTCAGGAAGCCGGTCTCCAGTCGGACCGGATTCATGGCGGTGGGGCTGCCGCCGCGCCAGAACGAGGGTCCGTGGTAGCCGCCGCCCAAAATCTGCGCGGCCGAGATCGGGTCGTCGCGGGTCTGCAGCCAGTAGCGGTGGGCGTCGGGGTTGGCCGTGTCCTCGGGACTGCCCACGTTGTGTCCGGTGCCGGCGGGAGCCAAGTAGACGATGCTGGTGGAGTCGAGGCCTTCGCGCTCGCCGGTGCCCAGCAGCGAGCCGCCGGCGCTGTAGCCGATGTACGTGGTGCGGGCATCGGGCCGGGTTTCCAGGTCCAGCGCATGGTCGAAGGCCGCGAGCAGGGGACCGCCGTCCTCGTTGAACGAGGTGGTGATGTTGTCGCTGATCTCATCCGGCAGGTCGGTGCCCTGCCAGTAGAAGGAGACGGTTTCCGTCGAGGGCTCGCCGTTCACTGCGTCCAGCCGGCGTGTATAGGCTTCCAGTTGGCCCAGATCCGCGCCGGTGCCCGGAACCAGGGTGGCGATGGTCCGGGTGCCCGGGCCCAGTGCGCCGTCCATGGTGACAATGCGGCCGTCGCCTTCCAAACTGAGCGTCACCACCTGCAGGTGATGTTCGACGGCGAAGTCCAGTCCCGTGCGCAGCGTCGCCAAGCGGTCGTGCGCGGCCTGCCATGCCTCCAGGTCCTCGGTGTACTGCAGGTAGGCCCGCTGATAATCCGCGCGGTGCCGGTTCCGGCCGGAGGCGAGGTAGTCATTGAGTTCTGGCTTGGCGCCGAGCTGCTCCTGCTGGCTGGCCACTGTTTCGCGGTAGCCGGCAGCGGTGATGGTGTTGGCGCGGATCCGGCCGGCGAACGGGACGCCGTTCAGGGCGCCGAACACCGCGGGGTAGAGCAGCAGCAGGCGTTCCTGGTCTCCCGGCGCCAGCCCCTTCCACGCGTCTCGGATGTTGCTGATCCCGGTTTCGGTCAGCGCGGCGTCGTTGGCCATAGCCTGAGCCATCACTGCCTCGGCGGAACCGGGCATCCGCCAGGCCGGCAGTTTGTTGTCGGCCAGCAAGGCGGCGCCTTCGGGGTTGGCCGCCGCCCAGTCGCGCAGTTCCTGGTCGGTGAGCCCGGTCAGTGAGGCCAGGTACGACTCCGGGGTCAGCGGGCCGAACCGCTCGTTCAGGCCGCTGGTGAAGCTGGCCCACGGCGGCGCGGCCGGGAGCGCGGCAGACACGGCCAGCAGCGGGGTGGCCGGCAGCGAGTCGAGGGTGCCGCCGCTGATGGCCTTGAGCGCAGCAGCGGTTTCGGCGCTCAGCGCTTGCCAGTCCGCCCGCAGCGCGGCCACCCGGCCGTTGAAGGCTTCCGCCCGGCGGAGGATGCGCGCCGCGTGGTTGTCGCCCTGCGGATCGTCGCCGCCGAGCGCGGCTGCCAGATCCGCGGCGAGTGCGGGCCGTGCCCCAGCGAGTTCTTCCGCCTCCGCCTGCAGCGGCCGGCCGGCGGCGACAAAGGCAGCCAAGGCATCGCGGGCGGCGCCCAGCGCTGCGGTCCATTCCAGCATCGGGCCGTCCAGCTCGGCCAGCGCGGCATGGACCTCCAGTTCGGTGTCCGGCTGCCGGTAGGCGTCCTTCAGCCCCGCCCACGCCGCTTGAGCATCAATCAGATAGCTGCCGGCGGAGGCGGCGCGCTGCGACATTTCCTCCACCGCATCCGACAGTTGGTCCCACGGCACCTCGAGCTCCGGGACACTGCCCAGCCTGACGGTCACGGCTGCGGCACCGGGCCGAAACCGCGGGCCGCGAGCACCGGGGCGTCGCCGGCGTTCAGGGTCTCGGCGAAGTCGGCGGCGGCAGCGGACATCTCCCCATCCGCAGCAATGAACAACTCGGCCGTCTCGGCGACCACCCGGGACTTGCCGTAAACCAGTCCGGCGATCCGCTGGCCGACGTCGCTCCGCGGCGACCAGAACCCGGCGAACGCGTCGGCCACGTCCGTGGCGCTGCCAAACAACGACGCCGCTTCCTCGCCGGCCGCTGCTGCGTCACCTGCCGCCTTGTCCAGCGACTGGCCGTCGGCGGCCACATTTACCAGAACCAGATGGAGCTGCCTGGGATTGATCCGCCAGCTGCCCATGCCGCCCCGCCTCTCGTGGTTAACCGTTCCTCGGCCACTGTTTCACGGGCCGATGCGGAACTGAATGGGGAGCACTCCCCATCGGCGAGAGAGCGCAGCTAGGTGGCAGGCGGCGACACCGCAGCCAAGACCCGGTGCAGCACGTCGCTGCGAGACCCGGCCGCGTCGACGACCTGCCAGCCCGAGGATGTTGCCATTCGCAGGTAGGCGTCGCGTGCCGCCCGGAGATAGTCCGCCGACTCGGAATCCTCACCCCGCGCGGTGATCCGGGCGTGCGCCGCCTCGGCGGGCAGATCCAGCAGCACCACGGCGTCCGCCCGGGGCAGCGCCCGGACCAGCCGGGGCAGGACGCGTCCCGGGGGCAGGCCGCGCACGTCGCGAAGCACCTGCTGGCAGTGCAGGTGCCGGTCCATCACCGTGGTGCCGCGGAACGCGGCGGCCCGGAGGTGGGCCGTCAGCACGTTGACGAGGCGCACCGTCGATTCGAACCGGTCGGCCCAGCGCGGTGCAATGTCCATGCCAAGGCGCGCGGCGGCCCGGGACAGCCAACGCCGTCCGGCCGGATTGCGCACCAACTGCGCGGCCTTGCCCGCCGCGCGCTCGGCTGCGACCAGCGAGGCCGCCGCCGTCGTTTTCCCGGCCCCGTCGATGCCAAGGACCACGACGGTTCTCCGCGCGCGCCGCCGTGGGGCGCGTCCGCTTTTGGTGGGCAAGGTTTCCTGCTCTCGTCTGATGGTCTCCTCTGGGGACAACGAACGCCGGGCCGGGATCAATACCCGGTCGGGCTGTGACTTAGCTAAAGAAATGCCGAGGGGCTACCGGTCCCGACGCATGATTGACTGGAAAGATCAGCACCCAGCCACTGAAAAGGACCATTCCATGCCCGACGCCGGCCAGCAGCCCTTCCGCCTCGGCTTCCTCGCCTTCGTTGAGCATGCGGGAATCGGCGGCGGCCGGTCCCGCGGCTTGGACGAGGGGCTGGAGTTGTTCGAGCTGGCCGAAGAGCTGGGGTACGACGTCGGCTATGTCCGGCACCGCCACCTGGAACACTATCTCTCGGCCCCGCTGCCGTTCCTGGCGGCGGCCGCGCAGCGGACCAGCAGCATCCGGGTGGGCACATCGGTGACGCCGATCCGTTTTGAGGATCCGGTCCGGCTGGCCGAGGAGGCCGGCACGGTGGATCTGTTGACCGGCGGCCGGCTGGAACTGGGGTTGAGCTCCGGATACTCCAACAACGAGGCGACGTTTGCGCAGGCCTACGGCTCAATCGAGGGAAGCCTCCGCGCCGTGGTCGACGAGCGCGTCCAGCGGTTCCTTCACGCGGTGGAAGGCCGGACGGTGGCGGTCGCCGACGAGCAGGTTCCGTTCGCCAAGGCCGGCACCGACCTGCCGGTTCAGCCGGTCAGCCCCGGGCTGCGCGGCCGGATCGCCTACGGTGCCGGATCGCTGGCCAGCGCCGAACGCACCGGGCGGCAGGGGCTGGGCCTGCAGCTCTCGACCCTCAACACCGAGGCCAGCGCGCTCAGCTTTGAGGAAGCCCAGTTGGCGTGCATCGAGGCCTACCGGGCGGAACATGACAAGGTGGCCGGCTGGCCGTCGCATGCGTCGGTGAGCCGGCAGATCGCGCCCTACACCAACGCGCAGGAACAGGCGGAACTGCAGTGGTTGCTGGACCGCGACGCGCAGCGCCAGGGCGGCAACCCGGACCTGCCGTTCCAGTTCGGCCGGGTGGCCGCCGGTTCCGCAGAGCAGATTGCCGCCGCGCTCGCCGGCGACGTGGCGCTGAAGGCCGCGGATGAACTGGTGATCGCGCTGCCCTTCGATTATCCGGCCAGCGTGGTGCGGCGCATCCTGACCGCCGCAGCCCGGGACATCGCGCCGGCGCTCGGCTGGCGGCCCGCGGTCCGGGAAGCACTGGGTCAGAAATCACTGGGCCAGGAAGCATAGGAGCACGACGACGACGGGTGAGCACCGCCGTCGTCGTCCTCTTTAACAGCCAAGGGGGACCCATATGCTGGATCCCAGACGTGAAGGACCGGGAGGGTGAGATGTCAGAGACGGCGGTGGCCGAGGTAATGGCCGAACTGGCCACGCTAGAGGATTCGAAGGTGCGCGAGGCGAACGAGAAGCGCGGCGACGACCACGGCGTGAACCTGTCCAAGCTGCGCGCGGTCGCGAAGCGGCTGAAGACCCAGCAGGATCTGGCGCGCGAACTGTGGGCAACGGGCGATACGGCGGCGCGGCTGCTGGCGCTGTTGATCTGCCGGCCGAAGGCCTTCGAGCGCGAGGATCTGGATGCCATGCTGCGCGAGTCGCGTGCTCCCAAGGTGCATGACTGGCTGGTGAACTACGTGGTCAAGAAGAGCCCGCACGCCGAAGACCTGCGCGTGGCCTGGTCCGCTGATCCGGATCCGGTGGTTGCCAGTGCCGGCTGGGCGCTGACCACCGAACGTGTGGCGAAGAAGCCCGAGGGGCTGGATTTGCCGGGGCTGTTGGACACCGTGGAAGCGGAGATGAAGGACGCTCCGGACCGGCTGCAGTGGGCGATGAACCACACCCTCGCCCAGATCGGGATCGAGCACGCCGAGTACCGCGCCCGCGCACTCGACATCGGCGAACGCCTGGAGGTGCTGAAGGACTATCCGACGCCGCCGAACTGCACCTCCCCGTTCGCACCCATCTGGATCAACGAAATGGTGAGCCGGCAGGCGAAGGTCTGAGCCCGGCAGCGACGCCGTTGCGGAAGCCCGCACCGGAATCGCTGCCGCACTAGCGAGTCCCTAGATGGCTAGGTGGGGGTATTCCGGCGATCGGTGCTGGAACGCGAGGACTGCAGGGTTCGCAATGACGCCGTCGCGGATTTCGATGGCCCGGCTGATGGTGGCATCGGCGTCCCAGCTGGCGGTTCCACTCATGACCGTGCGCAGGAACGGGATCAGCGCGTTGCTGATTTCCCAGGTTGCTGAATTCCATAGGTACGAGGGCGTGTGGTCCACGGCGTAGTAGCTCACATGGTTACCAACCTCGAACGTGGGTTCCGCGAAGGTCGTCATTTTGGCCCAGCTGAAGCCCATCCCTTCATCGCAGGACACGTCCACAATCAGGCTGCCCGGCCGGAATCCGTCCAAGTCCGCTTCGTTCAGGTAGATCAGCGGGTTGTTCGGGTCCTGCAGCGTGCAATTGACCACGATGTCGCGTTCAGCGAGGAACGGGGCCAGCGGCACTCGTCCCTGATCGGTGATGACGTGGCTGAGATGCGGGGCAGTATCGTCGTGGTCGAACTGAGTGATCCGCACGGAGTGGATCGGTGACCCCACGGCGGCCACTGCGCGGTTTGTCAGGACCTGGACGTCGTGGACGCCGTGCGCGTTCAGGGCCGTTACCGCTCCCCGAGCCGTGGCACCGAAGCCGATGACGACGGCGCTGAGCGGCCGACCGTAGTCTCCGGTGGATCCTGCCAGTTCCAGCGCATGCAACACCGAGCAGTAACCGGCCATCTCGTTGTTTTTGTGGAAAACGTGGAGCGCGAATCCGCCGTCCGAAGCCCAATGGTTCATGGCTTCGAAGGCGATCAGGGTCAGCCGCTTGTCGATGGCCAGTTGGGTGATGGCACGGTCCTGGACACAATGCGGCCAGCCCCAAAGAGTCTGGCCGTCACGGAACTCGGCAAGGTCTTCCGGCTGCGGTTTCGGCAGCAGCACCACGTCCGATGCTTCGATGAGCTCCTGGCGCGGTGCGATCCGTCCCACGTGCTGTTCAAGTTGTGCATCGGAAACGCCGAAACGTTCACCGTAGCCTTGTTCAAGAATCATCCGCTCTCGAAGGTCGGCGTCGAGGCGCTCGATGTGCGCAGGATGGAGGGCCAACCTGCGCTCATCGGTTTTGCGCGTCGTCGACAAGGCTCCGAGCGATAGCAGGGTCAAGAGCCTCAGCGCTTCTTAATGGAGGCCAGAGGCTCGGAGGCTGCGGCGCCGGCGGCCTTCGCCTTCTTGTCGCTGCGTTTTTCCTTGATGGACTTACCCGATTTTTTGGATGCGGTCTGTCGGGGAGATTTGTCGGCCATGAGTGCCTCCTCAGCGTCAGCAAAGAATGCCGCGCTTTAACGGGAGCACAGATTTGCTCCGTACCCCTGACCATACGGCATAGCGCAGCCGCCAGTGCCCTCCTGGCGCCGGGGTGGTGCGCGGGAAAGCGGGGGAGGGGAACTCCATTGCGGGGGTCTGCTGTTGGTGCCAGTGTTGGGTGCATGGCGGTGGAAGTCAGGGCAGCTGAGGTCTTCGAAGACGTGAAGGCAGTCCTCGGGCCGAAACGTGCCGACGCGAATGTCTGTTGGTGCCTGAGCTATCGCCTCCCGTCGAAGGACAATGTGGCCCTGCGCGGCACGGATCGCGGCGACCTGGTGCAGCGCTTGTGCCGGCAGGATCCGCCGCCCGGAGTGCTCGCCTACGAAGGTGACGAGGTGGTCGGCTGGGCCGCGGTGCACCCTCGGGCCGACACCACCTTTGCCACCAGCCGGAAAATTCCGCAGGTGGACGACGCCGACGTATGGTCGGTGTGGTGCATCCGGGTGCGGCCCGGGCACCGCGGCCAGGGCATCTCGCACCAACTGCTGGCCGGCGCGGTCGAGTTCGCGCGCGGCTACGGCGCCCCGGCCATCGAGGGCTACCCGGTGGACAACCACGGCGAAAAGGTCGATCTCACCATGGCTTACGTGGGCACGCGGAGACTTTTCGAACGGGCCGGCTTCAGCAAAGCGGCGGACACGGACTCGGTGCTGAACGGGTTCCCCCGCGTCCTCATGCGGCTGGACCTGCGCTGACCGCCGGACTCTCACGGCCCCAACTTTCGGTGCTCTTGCCCAAGGTTCGAAAGGCATCCGGGCCTCGCGCCGACGTCGTTAGGTCAGCTGCAGATCCGTGATGCAGGTGGCTCCGTCGTCGTTCGTGGAAAAGTCCGCGGTGCCGGTGCGTCCGTCGTAGCTGATCTGGATGGTGCCCTGGATATCGTCGGGTACCCAGAAGCCGGCGAACCCGTTGCTAAAGGTTTCCGTCTGCTCGTCAACCAGGGTCTCGCCGGTGGCGTCGTCGGTGATCTTGACGCTGACGGTCTCATCGCCCAGTTCGCCGAGGCAGGTGGTCAGGCTGTGGTAAAAGCACTCATGAGTCTGCTTGAGATACGGGGCGACCGACAGGTAGGAACGGCCCTCGGGCAGTTCAAGCGAGAGCTCGCTAGCTCCGTCGCCGAGCAGCAGCTCGTCTTGGCGGACCGAAGCCATCAGGTCGGCGGGCCGTTCAGCCACGTCCAGCCGGTCGAGGCGGTCGATGATGCCGGGCGCGTCCAAGCCGTCGAGCTGGTGTTCGGCAAGCAATCCGGGGTCGGTGGCTGTGGCCTCCGTGCCTGCCGGGGCACAGGCGGTGAGCAAGAAGGACAGGGATACGGCGGCAAGGGCGGGTCGTTTCATGATGACTTCAGTCGATCGCATTCGGTGGCTACACGCAAAAGAGGGCGACGACGGTGCGTGCGCACCGCCGTCGTCCTCCTGATCTGCCGATTAGTGCTGCGGCTGGCGGGCCGGCAGCAGCGGGGCGAAGAACTGCGCCAGTTCGGCCGTGGCCGTCAGCGGCAGGACGTTCGCCACGTACTGGTCGGGGCGGACCACCACGATGGCGCCGTCGCGGGAGATGCTCCGGGCCTCAAAGATGTCCTCGTCCTTGGCCGTACCGAAGACCTTCTCCAGGTTGGTGAGCTGGAACGGGCCAACCTGCGGCTTGAACACGGCGGGCACGGCGTTGATGTCGACGTCCTCGTGGTTCTGCTGGTAGATCACCTTCGCATCGAACCAAGCGTCCAGGTCAGCGCCCTCCGGGGTGGCCGCCAGCGGCGAATCCTGCGCTGTGGCCAGCCACTCGCCCAGTTCCGCAACGGCCGCGGACTCGCCGGCCTTGGCCTGGTCGGCGAAAACGTAGATGCGCCAGCGGCCGTCGGCCTCGGCGAGGTGGCCCAGGTGCAGCGGGTTGGTGTCGCAGACGCGGGAGACCTTGGCGGACTTGAAGCGCTTGCCGACCGGGAAGCCGGCGGCCAGGTTCTGATGCTTGGCCTCGGCCGTAAGCAGCGAGGAGGTGTACTCGGTCATGAAGCCGGCCGGGAACTCCGCGGTGCGCACGTAGAAGTCCTCCAGCTCCGACGGATCGGCGAACTCCTCGGGCTTCTTCGCCATCATCGTCGACCATTCCTTGTCGAAGTCGATGAGGTCCTTCGCCACCACCTGGCGCTCGGCGGAGTAGGTGGAGAGCAGGCTCTCCGGGCTGCGGCCCTCCAGCACGTGCCCCAGCTTCCAGGCGATGTTGAAGCCGTCCTGCATGGAGACGTTCATGCCCTGGCCGGCCTTGGCGCTGTGCGTGTGGCAGGCGTCGCCGGTGATGAAGACGCGCGGCGTGCGGGTGCCGACGTCCTCGGGCAGCAGGTCGTCGAACCGGTCGGTGAGGCGGTGGCCCACCTCGTACACGCTGTGCCAGGCGACGCTGCGCACGTCCACGGTGTACGGGGTCATGATCTCGTTGGCCTTGGCGATGATCTGCTCGATGCTGGTCTGGCGGATCTTGCCGTTGTCGTCGTCGGGGACCACGCCGAGGTCCACGTACATGCGGAACAGGTAGCCGCCTTCGCGCGGGATCAGCAGGATGGAGCCGCCGTCGTGCGACTGGATGGCGCACTTCGTGCGGATATCCGGGAAATCGGTGTTGGCCAGCACATCCATGACGCCCCAGGCGTGGTTGGCGCTGTCGCCGGCCAGGGTGCTGCCGATCGAAGCGCGGACCTTGCTCCGGGCGCCGTCGCAGCCCACCACGTACTTGGCGTGGACGACGCGTTCGGTGCCTTCATCCGGTCCGGCGCTGCGGACCAGCGTTACTTTCACCGGGTAGTCGCCCTCGTCGGCGACCTCAAGGGCCTTGAATTCCCAGCCGTAGTCGGGCGTCAGGCGGGTGGGGGAGTTGGCTGCGACCTCGGCGAAGTAGTCCAGCACGCGGGCCTGGTTGACAATCAGGTGCGGGAACTCGCTGATGCCCATCTCGTCGTCGACGGCACGGCCGCCGCGGACGATGTTCCGGGGGTTCTCCGTGTCCGGGCGCCAGAAGTTCATCTCGGTGAGCCAGAAGGCCTCGGCAGTGATCTGCTCGGCGAAGCCAAAGGCCTGGAAGGTCTCCACGCTGCGGGCCTGGATGCCGTCGGCCTGGCCGAGCACCAGGCGGCCGTCGCGGCGTTCCACCAGACGGGTCGTGATGTTCGGGAACTGCGCGAGTTGGGCCGCCGCGAGCATGCCGGCAGGTCCGGAGCCCACGATGAGCACGTCGACCTCGTCGGGAAGCTCCTCGGGGCGGTCGATGCCGACGCCGGCTGCGGGCTTGACGCGCGGGTCGCCTGATACGTAACCGTGGTGGTGGAACTGCACGGGATGTCCTCACTTCGTTGGGCCGTTTGCGGCCGGCCTGTGTTCTATATTTGAACACCGGGTTCGATAACTGAATAACCGGTCGGTTTAGTCACTGTACAAGAAACATGATGCAGCTAACAAGTAATGCGGGTAACAGGGCGTGATCCAATGAGGGCCCACGAGAGCCCTCAGGGGCCCGCTCCTGAGTGATGCCGATGGCGTGGCTCCGGTCACGAAAGCTGAAACCGCGCGCGGTTGAACGTAGACTCCGGCCAATTGGGACTTCGGGCCGCCCAACGTCTGTGCGCCTTCGGAGTCCGCTACCCGCCGCTGAAAGGAACCGTATCCCTTGACCATTCCCTATTTCGACGCCGGTGCCGTGCGGTCCGCTGTTCCGTTCAGCCGGGCGGTGCGCGCCATGGAAGAGGGCCTGCTGTCCGGCGTTGACCCGGAACTCGACAGCCCGCGGCTGTTCAGCCCCGCGCCGGACGGGGAATTCCTGATCATGCCCACCGAGGGCGGCGGCCGCTATAGCGGCGTGAAGGTGGCGACGATCGCGCCGAAGAACCCGGCCCGCGGGCTGGAGAAAATTCAGGGCGTCTACGTCTTGTTCGACGCCGAGACACTGGCCCCGTTGGCCACGATGGACGGCGCGGAACTCACGGCCATCCGCACGCCGGCCACCACCTTGGCCGCGGTGAAGAACATCGCCGCCGCGGCGCCGGCCGACGAAGGTTTCGGGGATGCTCCGCAGTTGCTGGTCTTTGGCGCCGGCGTGCAGGCGCTGAACCACATCCGCGCCGCCCGGTCCGTGTTCGCGAACGCCAGCTTTGCCGTCGTCGGCCAGCGTCCGCAACGGGTGGCGGAACTGATGGCCACGCTGGCCGCGGAAGGGATCGAGGTGGCCGACGCAACCGGTGAGCCGGACGCGGCGGTGGCGGGCGCCGACGTCGTACTCTGCGTGACGTCCTCGCCGGAGCCGCTGTTCGACGGGGCGCTGCCCCAGGACGGGGCGATCATCGCGTCCGTGGGGCAGCACGGCCTGGACGCGCGCGAGGTGGACGCGGCGCTGGTGCTGCGCAGCGACGTTGTGGTGGAAGGCCGCGCGTCCTCGTGGCGGGAGAGCGGGGACCTGATCCCGGCCCGCAGCGTGGAGGAGTGGCGGCGGATCCAGCCGCCCAACCTGCGCGACCTGATGGAAGGCAAGCTGGTCCGGCGGCCGCGCACCTGCTGCCTCTACACCGGCGTGGGCATGGCCTGGGAAGATCTGGTCACGGCCGCCGTGGTGTACGAAGAGGGCCGGCCGGGGCAGTAGGGCTCGTCGCCTGGGCGTGCGGTGCGGGCGGCCCCGCCGGCGTTGCTACACGGCCACTTTCTTGGCCGCCCGGCCGTGCACCAGGTAATACAGCGGGATGCAGGCGACCATCAGCCCGCCCAGCCAGGCGTACATGCCGTTGAAGCCGGTCAGTGGCACCAGCAGGCCCAGCAGCACGGGGCCCAGGCCGGTGCCGATGTCCAGCATCAGGTAGTACGTGGCCAGCGCCGTGCCGAACCTGCGCTCCGGAACCAACCCGACGGTGATGGCCTGGGTCCCGGGAAGCAGGGTGCCGAAGCCCAGCCCGCTCAGCACCGCGGAGGCAAGGACCACCCAGACGGCCGGCCCGAGCCCCAGCAGCGCCAGCCCGGCGGCGAACAGCGCCATGGCCGGGTAGATCACCACGTTCTCGCCCCGGCGGTCCTGGATCCTTCCGGCGGTCAGGCGCGACACCAGCACGGCGGCGGCAAACACCCCGAAGAACAGGGCGGCCGCATCCGTGGCGCCGGCCGCGTCCGCATACGAGGCCAGGAAGGAGAGCACGCCGGAGTAGGCCAGTCCGGCTACAAGCAGCACCGTGGTGATCGGCAGGACCGCCGGCTCGAAGACCTTGGCCAGCAGGCTGCCGGGCCTCCGTTGCAGCTTCGCTGGGCGGCTGCTTAGGTCCCGTTGATGGACGACGGCGGTGGGCACCGACGGCGCCTCGGGCAGCCGCAGGATGAGGCTCACCAGCATCGCGGCCACGGAACAGGCCGCACAGAAGAGGAAGACGCGGTAGTAATTCCCGTCGACCACCAGCAGCACCGCCATCAGCGGGCCGATGGCGGTGGCCAGCGTGGTGGAGACCGCGAAATAGCCGGTGCCTTCACTGCGCCGGATCGGCGGGATCAGTGCCTGCGCACCCGCCGTCACCGCCGTGTTGGCCAACCCGAACGCCACACCGTGGACCAGTCGCAGTGCCAGCAGCAACGGCAGCGAACCTGCCGGAATGTACAAGAGGGAAGCCGCCACGAACGCGGCCAGGCTGATCAGCAGGATCCGCCGCCGGCCCACGTTGTCAATCAGCGGCCCGGCGAAAAACCGCGAGACCAGCGCCCCGACGATGAAGGCGCTGGAGGCGAAACCGGCCCCGGCTTCGGACGCCAGGAACCGCTGCGCCGCATAGAGCGCCATGGACGTCATCAGCAGGTAGAACACCAAGTAGATGAACAGGTTGGTGCCGATCGCCAGCACAAAGTTCCTGCTCCACAGCTTTTCCTGCACGCGGTCGGCCTCCATGCCTGCTGATCCCGGACAACGTTGCCGTGGCGGACGCCGCGGTTGGACCGGCCCATCCGATTATGCCGTTGGATGGCCACCGGTGGTGAGGCATGAAGCGCAGGTGGGCGCCGTCGTCGTCCTCAGCGAAGTGGATGTCGCCGTTCGGAGGCCTGTACAGCGGTCAGGCTGGCCACGGTGAACGCCGCCGCCAAGGCGAGGACCAAGAGCAGGGGAGCCGTCCAGCCGCCGGTCACGGTGTGCAACCACCCGGCCACCGGCGGGGCGCAGGTTGCGGCCAGATAGCCGCCCGTCTGGATGCGGGCGGAAGCGGTTGCAGCCTCCTGGTCGGTGCGTGAAACGCGGGGTATGACGGAGAAGATCGCCGTGAATCCGCCGCCCTGGGCGACGCCGCCCGTGATGGACCACAGGAGGTAAGCGTCGGGAGCAAGGAGGAGGCCGATGGGCAGCGATATCCACAACACGGCAACACCCGTGGTCGGCACCCAGAGCCGGGTGCGCGCCGCCAGGAGCGGCACTCCGAGCGCGCCGACAATCGCGGCGACCTGGAACAGGGAAGCGCTGGCTCCGGAAGCCGTGGGGGACAGGCCCCGAACGTCGGAGAGCAGCAGCGGCAACCAGGTGGTGGTCGCGTAGTAGGCCGCGGACTGCCCGCAGAACGCGACCGTCAGCACGGCCACGATCCACTGGTTGCTGCGGCCCCGGAAAGCCTTCGATGGGTCGGCAGTTGTGTTGTGCGGTCCGTCGGTGCCGCGGCCGCCGGCCGCGGTTGTGCGGGCGGACGGCTTGCCGGACGCGGCCCTACGGTCGGGCAGCAGTGCATGGCGCCGCCGTCGCGCCGTCGGCAGCCAATAGGCCAAGCCAATGATCACTACCACTGCCCAGGCCGCCAGCGCCCACCGCCACCCGACCAGCGCGGCGAGCGGCGCGGTGCCCAACAGGGCTGCCATGGACCCGACGTTCATCACGGCCGAGTACACACCGGTGACTGCGGACACCCGGTTCCACGCCACATCGCGGCGGATCAGCACCGGCACCACGATGTTGCCCAGGGTCAGCGCGACGCCGATGATCGCCGTGCCGGCGAACATCGCGGAAACCGGGCCCAGGGAACGGATCACCGTTCCGGCCAGGACACCGCCCAGGCACAGCAGCACGGTGGCTTCGGGACCCCAACGCCGGATGGTGCGGGTGGCCAACGGGGTGGTCAACGCAAAGAGCAACACCGGAAGACCGGTGAGCAAGCCCGCTCCGGCTGCCGTCAGACCGAGGTCTGCCTGGATCTCGCCCAAAACGACGGTCGGCGCGATGATCGGGGCACGCAGGCTCACGGCGAGCATGGCAATGCCCAGGACCACCCACGGCAACGACGGCCGGGCGGCGAATACGCGGTCCGTCGCCGTCTCCTTTTACTAGGTCTCAGGTGGGCCGGAATCCGGCAGCCACCCCAGCCACCCTAACCGAATCGGTCTCCGCTCAGCCTGCGCCGGTCATCAGGTGGGCGCCGGCTCTAGCCCAGATAGTTCTGCCTCAGGTCCGCGCCCACGGCCTGCGCCGCGGGCGCGAGGACCTTGAGGACCGGGGCGGCGCGGAACCCTTCGGTAGGGACGACGACGGCGATGGACGCCACGGCGTGTCCGTAGGGCCCCATGATCGGGACGGCGACGACGGTGGCGTCCGGGTGGATGTAGCCGCGGGTCACGGCGTGGCCTTCGCGGCGGACCTTGGCCAGGACCGGCCGGAGGTCGGCGCTGCTGGGGTGCGGCTCGACCGAGTACCGCGGGCGCGGCAGTCCGAGGACCTCTTCCTGCCGTTCGGGCGGGGCACCGGCAACGAGGACCAGGCCGCTGGACGTGGCGTACCACGGGAGGCGGCCGCCCACCTTGGTGAAATTGACGACCGACTCGGGGGCGGACAGCCGCTCTAGGTAAAGGATCTCGCCGCCTTGGAGGATGCCGAGCTGGGCGTGCTGCTTCAACCGATCGCGGACTCGCTCAAGGTGCGGCAGCGCGATTTCACGAACGCCAACGACGCCCGGGGCGCGGACCGCCAGCTCCCAGAGCCGGACACCGAGGATGACTTCCCGGCCGCGGCGCTCCAAGAGCCCGAGGCCGATCAGTTCGGTGACGATGCCATGGGCGGTGGCCATCGGCAGGCCGGTTCGGGCGGCAATCTGGGTCAGCGTCAGCTCATTGCTGTAGGGATCGAAGGCTTCCAGGACCTCGACTGCACGGGAAATGGCGGACCTGCCGCCGGAAGACCTGGCCACGTCACCAACCACTGCTTATTCGCATGATACGAATTCTAGGCATGTTCTGTTGTGATCCGCACCATACTTTCGGGAGACCCGGGCGATGGCCGGGCCGACTGACCGAAAGGCGGATCATGACGATCGCACCGACTGCCTCCGCGCAGACCTTGCCGGAGGCCGACTGGCTGGACCCGGCCGAACTGGCTTGCGACCCGTACCCCAGCTATGCCCGGCTGCGGGAGGAGTCGCCGGTGGCGTGGTCTCCGGCCGTGAAGAAGGTCCTGATCTCCAGCTATGAGGGCTGCAGCTTCGGCGAGCGGCATCCGGAGATTTTTTCCTCCAACGTCTCCGGCGGCACCATGGTCCGGGCGATGGGCGGGCAGCCGATGATCCGCAAGGACGACCCGGAGCATGCAGCGGAGCGGGCACCGATGAACCGCACGCTGCGACCCAAGCAGATCATGGAGATCTGGGCCGGGAAGTTTGAGGCGAACGCCCGCCACTACCTGGACCGACTGCTGGACGCCGGCACACGTAAAGCCGACTTGAACCTCGACTTCGCCAAGCCGCTTGCCGCCAAGAACCTGTGCGACATGCTCGGCATGACCAGCGTCGAGCCGCTGGACCTGGCCCGCTGGTCCCGTGACTTCATCGCTGGCACCGGCAACGTGCTGGACAAACAGGAGATCTGGGACCGCTGCGAGGTCTCCCGGTTGGAGTGCGACGCTGCGCTGGACGAGACGATCGCCCGGCTGCGCCGTAAGCCGGACGCGTCCATCACCTCGATGCTGCTGGAATCCGGAATGGACGAGGACAAGGTCCGCAACAACGTGAAGCTGGCAATCTCCGGCGGCGTGAACGAACCGCAGCACATGATCACCAACCTGGTCTGGCTGCTGGACCGCTCGCCCCGGGCAAAAGGCCGAACTGCTGGCCGACCCCGGATTGTGGAAGCAGGCCTTCACCGAGGGCACGCGTTATTTCTCGCCGATCGGCATGATCACCCGGGAGACGGTTTCCGACGTCGTTGTTTGCGGTGTTGCCATTCCCGCCGGGACGCAGGTGGGGATGATCCTGGCCTCCGCGAACCGCGACGCGCAGCAGTTCGCCGATCCGGACGCGTTTGATATCCACCGTAGCGGCGGACCCAACCTGGCTTTCGGCAGCGGCGTGCACCAGTGCGCCGGCAAATGGGCCGCTCAGAAGGCGGTCGGCGAGATCGCCGTCCCGATGCTCTACCGGGAACTGCCGGAGCTCCGCCAGGAACCGGACCGAAGCGAGACCTGGGACGGTTGGGTCTTCCGCGGCATGACCGGTCTTCCGGTCGCCTGGTAGTCCAGCGGCCGCACCATCTCCATCCACTAATCAGAAAGACGATGATGTCTACGAACACACAGCCAACCTTGGCCCCCGGCTCCGCCATCGTGCGCGAACGGCGCCGCGTGATCTTCTCCAGCTATCTGGGCACCACCATCGAGTTCTACGACTTCCTGCTCTACGCCACCGCCTCCGCCGTCGTCTTCGGACCGGTGTTCTTCGCCGGGTTGGACCCGTGGGCCGGCGTGGTCGCCGCCTACGGAACATTCGCGGCCGGTTACGTGGCGCGGCCGCTGGGCGGCATCATTTTCGGCCACTTCGGGGACCGGGTGGGCCGAAAGAAACTGCTGGTCATCTCCATGATGCTGATGGGCCTGGCCTCGACCGCGATCGGTCTGGTTCCCACGCCAGAACTGATCGGGCCTTGGGCCGCCGTGATGTTGGTGGCCCTGCGCGTGCTGCAGGGCATTGCCGTGGGCGGGGAGTGGGGCGGCGCGGCACTGATGGCGCTCGAACATGCGGATCCCAGGGCACGCGGGTTCGCGGCATCGTTCACCAACGCCGGAGCGCCGACCGGATCGGTGCTGGGCCTGCTGATGATGAGCGCATTCTCGGCTCTGCCGCAAGAGCAGTTCCTGAGCTGGGGCTGGCGCGTGCCGTTCCTGCTGTCCTTCGTGCTGCTGCTGCTCGGGCTGTATGTGCGCTCGCGGGTGTCGGAGAGCCCGGTCTTCCAGCAGGCGCTGGAGCGTGACGCTGCCGAACGCGCTGCCGCTCCGAAGACCAGGCGCACCATTCCGTTGCTGCAGGTGCTGCGCCGGCCAGGTTTGCTGGTGACGGTGATCCTCGCCGCGACGTCCGCCTTTGCCCTGCAGACGTTGCTGTCCACGTTCTCCATCACCTACACCGTCTCGCTCGGAGTGCCGCGCTCCGACGTCATGCTCGCTTTCGCCGGCGCCGGCGTGATCAGTATCGGCACCACGCTGCTGATGGGCCGGATTTCCGATCGGGTGGGCCGCAAGCCGCTGATGATCGCCGGCAACATCTTGTTCATCGCGGTCACCCCGGCGGTCTTCGCGCTGCTCTCCACCGGAAACATGGGCTCGATTTTCCTGGCGTTCACGCTCGGTATAGTGACGCAGACGGTGCTGTACGGTCCGATGGCGGCATTCATCGCCGAACGTTTCGGCACGTCCTCGCGGTACACCGGCGCTTCCGTCGGCTACCAGGTCGCCACGCTGCTGGGTGCCGGCTTCACCCCACTGGTACTGGCCAACCTCTATGGCGGCAGCGGTGCGTCGCTGACGCCGGTGATCGTCTACCTGTCGATCGTTGCCGCCGTCAGCCTCGTCACCGTGATCTTCATGCCCGAATCCAAAGACCGCAGCCTGGGCGACGAACGCGGCCGGGAATCCGGGAAGGGAACGACGGCGGTGGGTGCCATGTCCGGTACGGGCGGGTTTGGCGGGGACGCGGCCGGCAAAACCGGGGAGGAGGTGCGCTGAGATGGCCAAGGTCAGTTTCCACCACGGCGACGGCGCCGTGGACATCGTCGACGTCGACGCCGGCACATCGGTGATGCGGGCGGCGGTCACCAACGGCGTGGCGGGGATAGTCGGCGAATGCGGCGGCCAGGCGATGTGCGCCACCTGCCACGTCTACGTCCGCGAGGAGTATCTGGACGGGCTGCCTCAGATCGGCGAGGACGAGGAAGAGATGCTGGACTGTACAGCCGCCCCGCGGGACGATTCCCGCAGCCGCCTGGGCTGCCAGTTGAAGGCCGTCGACGACTTCACTGAAATCGAGGTGGACCTACCGGCGGAGCAGAGCTGACCGGTTGGCCTCCGGCCGGTTCGGGGACGGCTTCGCGGCGGGTTTGGGGAGGGCGACGCATCGTCATTCCCGAATCCGCCGGCTGATCCTAGAGTTGCGGCACGCAGGCGCCGGTGCCCAGCAGCGCCAGGCCGGCGCGGTCGCCGTCGGCCAACCTGGTGACATTGTTGGAATCTCCATACATCAGTTGACTCGGATCATCGACGTGAGCCAAGCCGAGCACGTGTCCGAGTTCGTGGATGATGACGGCCCGCACGAGCTCCGGCCCTTCCGGATACTTGAGGGCGTCCGACATTCCCGGCGCGTCCAATGCAATCTGTCCGGCGACCAGTACGTACGGCGTGCCCGGTGCGTTTGCATATGAACTTCCGCCCAGCCCGCCGACGTCGCCGGCAAGTCCCGGCACTTCGCCCGGGTCCGCCCAAGTGACCAAGACAGGCGCCCACTTCTTGCCGTAGCGATCAGGCTGGAAACGCTCGCGCGCTTTCGGTGCGAAGGCCTCATCTGTTGGACCGTCGTAGATGAACTGGAGTCCGCTGGCGGCAGAGACTTCGGCGATGGCTTCCCGAACGAGCGCGTCCGAACCCGGCGGAGCGTTGTCCGGGCGCACCACGTAATGAATAGGGCGGCACGGATCATAGGCAACAAATGGCTGGTTGGACCCGGACGGCGTCGGATACAGCACGAAGGACTGTGAATTGGGCGCGGTCGGCGGCTCACCCAGCGGGCTGTCGGCAGCTTCTACTCCGCGAGGCGGAATCTCGGCGCCAGGAAGGTAGGGGGCAACGGCTGGCATTATGTGCCGATTGAATACCGGCGGCGCTGCGTAGAGGGCCACAACCAAGACCAGTGCCGCAGCGGCCGGTAGGTGGCGCCGGAACCGGCGCTCGCCGCGAGGCCGCGTGACCCCGCGGCGGAAGACCGCCCGCCGATGAGGTCTTGCTGCTGACAGGGAGCTCGGCGGCGGGCCCGGCTCTGTCGCTGCTTCGTCCAATGCCCATTGCGGTGTCCGTCCGCTTGGAGAACGCCGGACCCTTGCTCGTGCACCCCCGCCAGGCACAGGCGGCTTATCCGCACCGTTTCCGCCATCTAACTGCTGCATTTGTTCCCCAAGTGTTCCCTGTACCGCGATCCTTTCCAGGACATCAAGGGCGGTACAGAAGATCCTACGTAATGCGTCCGCGGACTCGTGCCATTGCCGGCACTAAGACATGAATGGCTCCATGCTTCATGGTGGTTAAGGGAAACCTCATGCGGGGCGCCTGCTTGCCATGGGGAAATGATCAGCGCGGTGCTGGCCCGGGGCAGAACACCCTCCGCCCGATGGTAAAGTCGGGGCAAGTATGCTTTCCGTCCGCAGTGCTGCGCGGAACGCCGTCGAAGCGCCTTGGGCGTGTCGGCCAACTAAGACTTTCAGTGCCGGCAACTCCGGCGTAGGGCGTCGTAGCCCGCAAATAAATAGCACCACAGAGATCGGAACACATGAACGCCAAGACACTGCAGACTCCTCCCAAACTCGCCAAGGGCGCCTTGCGCATTGTTCCGCTGGGCGGACTGGGCGAGATCGGCCGGAACATGACGGTGTTCGAGTTCGGCGGCAAACTGCTGATTCTGGACTGCGGCGTGCTGTTCCCGGAAGAGCACCACCCGGGCGTGGACCTGATCCTGCCCGACTTCTCCTACATCCGCAGCCGCATCAACGACGTGGTCGGCATTGTTTTGACCCACGGGCACGAGGACCACATTGGCGGAGTGCCCTACCTGCTGAAGGAACGGCCGGACATCCCCGTGATCTCCGCGAAGCTGACGCTGGCGTTCGTGAAGACGAAGCTGCAGGAACACCGGATCAGCGCCAAGATGGTGCAGGTCAAGGAGGGCGACCGGAAGAAGTTCGGCCCGTTCGACCTGGAGTTCCTGGCCGTGAACCACTCCATCCCGGACGGACTGGCCGTTGCCATCCGCACCGGGGCCGGCCTGGTGCTGGCCACCGGCGACTTTAAGATGGACCAGTTCCCGCTGGACCGCCGGATCACCGACCTGGCCGGGTTCGCGCGGCTGGGCGACGAGGGCGTGGACCTGTTCCTGCCGGATTCCA